>JBGSTE010000076.1:0-5257 GCA_041736655.1 Phycisphaeraceae bacterium
TGAATCATGCGGCACAGCGTATGTTCGCCCGCAATGCATCGGGGCTCGATCCGTCTCGCATTGAAGACCTGCTGATGCCCGATCCCGCGTCATCACACATCGAAAACCCGTCCATCGGTTGGGCTTTCGCGCATACCGACCAGACCAGCTACGGGCAGGAGTTGTTGGGTAAGGCTGTCGACGGCACGACATTCCCCGTCCGATTCATCGTGAGGCCAATTTCAACGCGTGATGAAGGCTTGTTTGCGGCGGTGGTGCGAGATCTGACCGAGCAGAAGCGTATGGAATTCTTGACGCGAGAGGCCGACCTGCGTCGAACCAAACAACTGGCGATGATGGCACAGTTGGCGACCGGCGTTGCCCACGAGATTCGAAATCCGCTGACGCCGATGCTGCTCCTGGTACAGAAGCACAGTGAAGACGCCAAGCCCGGCTCGGCGCTGGCGGAAGACCTGCAACTGGTGGAAGAGGAGATCCGGCGGATGGAGCGGTCGCTGGAGCGATTCCTTGAATTTGCCCGGCCCGGGAAGTCACGCGAAATTGAGTTCGAGGCAGGCGAGTGCATCGACCGCTCCTGCCAGTTAGTCGATGTTCGCGCACGCAGGCAGGCGGTGTCGATTGAGCATCAGGCGGACTCTGGCCTGCCCGTTTTTCTCCTGGCAGACCCGGATCAAGTTCAGCAGGTACTCTTAAACGTGCTGCTCAATGCGCTGGACTGCATGCCGCAAGGCGGCCAGGTCCGGATTGCGAAACAGGTTGATCAGGCCGCCGGCCATCTTGAGATACGCATCTCCAACACCGGACCGCTGCTGCCGCCACATATGATCAATTGCCGATTTGAGCCTTTTTTCACGACCAAAGATACCGGCCTGGGCCTGGGCCTGGCGGTGTCGCAGCAGATCATGAAACAGCAGGGAGGAGACCTCGTGGCACAGAATCTCGCGGACGGCGCCTGCTTCCTGATCAGTATTCCGCTAGCAAACTTTAAAAGCGCGATGCAGACCGGCCCGGAGTGGCCAGAGTGAGTCGCGGTGTTAAGATCTGACATATGCCCACCATTCTTGCCATCGACGATGAGCCGGCAATCCTGCACGCATTCAGGCGCGTGTTCGATGAGCCGGGCATGACACTGATCACCGCACAGTCGGCGATTGAGGGCCTCAGATGCCTGCGCGAACACAGCCCGGATGTTGTCATCCTTGATATCAATCTGCCGGATGTTTCGGGACTGAAGGTGTATGAACAGATCAATCAACACGATGCGCATGTACCCGTGGTCTTTATTACGGGGCATGGCACGACAGATACGGCGATCCAAGCCATCAAGAACGGGGCGTTAGACTACCTTTTCAAGCCGCTTGATATACGCAAGTTGCGAGAGGCCGTCTCTACTGCATTTGAAGTCCGTCAGTACATGCAGGCCGGGGTCACCGGGGATGTCGGCCCCGAGAAGATGGCCGAGGATGATCTGCTTGTAGGCCGATGCGAGGCGATGAACCTCGTGTATAAGTTCATCGGGCGTGTCGCCGCTCAGGACGTCTCGGTCCTGATCACCGGCGCGAGCGGGACCGGCAAGGAACTGGTAGCCCGGTCCATCTGGCGACATAGCCGCCGAGCAAACAGGCCCTTTACAGCAGTGAACTGCGCCGCGATACCCGAGTCTCTGATTGAAAGTGAGTTTTTTGGCCACGAAAAAGGTGCCTTCACGGGGGCGGACCGGCGTCACATCGGAAAGTTCGAAGAGTGCGCAGGCGGGACACTCTTTCTTGACGAGATCTCGGAAATGACGCCTTCGGCACAGGCCAAGCTGCTGCGTGTCTTGCAGGAAAAAGTCCTTACCCGCGTCGGCGGCCATGAAATCATCCCCGCGGATGTCAGGATTATCGCCGCATCAAACCACGCCGAGTCAGACCTGGCCAACGGCGTTCACTGTCGACGCGACCTCTACTATCGCATCAGCGTCTCATCGGTTTATCTGCCCCCGCTGCGAGAGCGAGGACAGGACATTCAACTGCTCACAGACCATTATATTGAGCGATTCGGTGAGGAACTTGGCCGACCGGCGATGTCCATCAACGACGAAGCGCGCGACCTGCTCCAGCAATACCCTTGGCCGGGCAACGTACGTGAACTCCAGAGCGCCATCAAGCAGGCACTGCTCCATACCGTCGGGAGTACGCTGATACCGGACTTCTTGCCGACGACTATCCGACACTATGGATCACAAGCGTACTCAGCATCGACCCGTGCCGATACCAGCAACGCTGATTTCAACTTGAACGACTGGGATTCTTTTATTGCCAGGCAACTTCAATCCAATGCCAGTGAAATTCACGCCAACGCGATGGCGATCGTAGAAAAGCACCTGATCAATCGGGTCATGGCCCATACGCAGAATAGCCAGAGGCAGGCTGCATCGATCCTCGGAATCTCACGCAGCACGCTCCGGACCAAAATGAAGATCTACGACATCAAGTAATGCGCGTCGCATCAAGTTTTCTTGGCCGAGGTACTGGCCTTCTTAATAGTTGACGATGATGTGTATCGCCTCCTGCTGATGCAGGTCCACAACCGGGATCAAATATCCCGTCGGCTGCTGTTCTCATCACCGGGTTCACGGCAAGGGGCCTGCCTCGCGGGGATCAACGCCACCAGCACAAGCAGCGTCGCGGTCAGTAGTCGTGATCCATGTTTCCATCAATCTTTTGAGCGTTACTTGGCGTTTCCTTCGCAGGATATTCCCGGTGCATTTCACGCAGAGTGAGTCTTAAGACGCTGTGCACCCGCGATACATGACCCCGACCGTACGCTCTAACACTCGCCACGGAACCAGGTGTCGGTATTGGCCCGCTCTGGCCATTGACTGTGATATAGTTGGGCATCTTCAGTCATGGCTAATGCCTGAACTGGCATCGACACCGTCACATGGGAATACCTGCTATGAATCTACAAGCTACTTACACCCTCCTGCTCGCCTGCCTGCTGCTGCTGGGTTGTCAGTCGGCCTCAGCCAACAGCGAGCACCCGGTCCCGGAGTCCGACCTCTATCTGACCTATAAGGGCGGCGAAGGTCCGGGCAAAGGTAAGCATGTCGTCCTGATCGCCGCCGAGCAGGAGTACCGCTCCGAGCAGGCCCTGCCGATGCTCGCGCGGGTGCTCTCGCAGCGTCACGGCTTTGACTGCACGGTGCTCTTCCTCACCAACGAACAAGGCCTGGTCGATGTCACCGGTGATTCGCCCATCAAGGAAGCGGACAAGTTCAACCGCGTGCCGGGGTTGGAACACCTGTCCAAGGCCGACGCCCTGATCTGGTGCTCGCGATTCCTCAAGCTCACCGATGAAGATGTGCAGCACCTTTATGACTACTTTGACTCGGGCAAGCCCATCATCGCGCTCCGCACCGCCAACCACGGGCTAAGCGGCGTCAAGCCCTACGTCGTCAATGGCAAGAAAGTTTCGCTGAGCGAACTGCTCGGCGGCTCGTTCATGGGCCACCACGGCGGATGGAAACGCGAAGCGACCAGCGGCATCATCGTCGACGCGAACAAGATGCACCCGGTGCTCATCGGCGTCAAGGACGTCTGGGGCACAACCGACGTCTACCGCTGCCACAAGGAAGACACCGTCCCCGCTGACTGCACCGCGCTTCTGCTGGGTCAGCCGATGAAAACCCTCGAACGTGATGCGCCCGCGAACACCGACAAGGTGCCGCTGCCCATCGCGTGGACCAAGACGTGGGTCGGTAACGGCGGAAAATCCTCGAAGATCCTGCACTTTACGATGGGCTCGGCTGAGGACTTCGCCAACGAAGGCGTCCGCCGGGTCGTCATCAACGGCGTGTACTGGGGCATCGGGATGGAAGACCAGATCAAGGCCGACAGCAACGTTGACATCGTCGGCGAATACAAGCCGATGAAGGACGGATTCAACTACGAGAAGCTGGGCGTCAAGCCCCGGCCGGCGAGTGATTTCCGCTGATGATGGATGCGGGGTGCCCCGGTCGCTTGCCGGCCGGGTGGATTGAACCACGCACAGGATCCCGGCCGGCAAGCGGCCGGGCCACCCGCGTCTTACTTCGCCAGCGAAGCCTTGATGACCTCTGCGACCTGCTCAGCCAGTTGCTTTGATCCTTCGTTGGTGAAGTGAACATCTTTGGGCCGCTGGATTTTGCTCGCCCGCTGCTTGGCAAAGGTGTACAGGTCGTGCGTCGGCACACCGTGCTTGTCCATGACGCGGGCGGCAGCTTCGTTGTAGCGCTGCACATCGGCGGGAACGCGTCCCCTGGCCCCAACGGGCACGGGGGTCGTGTTGCGCCAGATCAGTTTCGCGCCGGTTTTCTTCATCCGCTCAACGAGCTGGTCCAGGTTTTTTTCGTACGCTTCGACGGAAACCTGCTGCGTCCCTTTGTCGACGTCGACGAGGTTGCCCTTTTCATCCATATACTTCAGGTCGTGCAGGCCGAAGTTGAAGTGGATCACGTCCCACTTGCCTTCGCCCAGCCACGCGTCGATCTCTTCAAGCCCCTTGGTGGTCGGGCCGCAGTTGGTCGGCGGTCGGTGGAGGTTTGCAATACCCTTGAGCAGTTCGCGGGTGTTAAGCGTATAGCCCACCGAGATCGAGTCACCGATGATCAACACGCGCGGCAGACTTGGGTCGTCTTCAATCGGCGCGAGGCTCGGGTTGGGCTTAGGCGTGGGCGGGGCCGGGGGCTGATCCTGCGCGACAGTCGTTGAGTGGATCGGCAGGCAGAAAACAATCAGAAGCAGGCAAGACCTCAAGGACGATCTGAGCATGTCGCACTCCAGACTGGCGGGGGAATCAAGTTAAAGAAGCCTAGGCCAAATCATCGGCCGGGCAAGCGCCATTGCCCCTAAGATAGAGCGGTCAGCCAGCGATTGCACATCTCGCGTTGGACAGTGCATGTTTGGGTCAAGCGGCACCAGCGCCCCGATCCGGATTGACTCAGTTCGCGGTGGCGGACTCTGCGATGCCTTGCCGACGGTGTTGTGCGATGGGTCTACTCGCGGTGCGATGTCGCTCAGCCGATGATAATGAAGAACCTATGGCCCGATCGACGCTGATCATCTCCGACACCCACCTGGGCCGGCCACACAAGGCAAACGCCGATTCCCTGCGCCCGCTGTGGCAAGGGGTGGACGAGCTCATCATCAACGGCGACGCGGCGGAGGTGCAGATCCCATGGCTGCGGGTCGCGGCGCTGCGCGAGCTCGACAAGCTCGCCGACCTGACCCGGCGC
>JBGSTE010000081.1:0-9769 GCA_041736655.1 Phycisphaeraceae bacterium
GTTGTCCGCCCAGGGCGGCGGCGGCGGCCAGGTGCGCGGCCTCGTGAATCGCGGCGGTCCATCGGGGTGTCTGGGTGGTGGTCGTTGGTCGGTGGTGTTGCGGTTTTTTCATGGTGGTCTCCAGTTGAGGTGTGAGGGAAAGCAAGTCTGTCTATCCTTCCGACTGTTCCCGAAGGTGTCTTTGTCGCGCGATTTTTGGGGAGGACCCTTTGAGGTTTCGCGGTCGGTTTTTTGAGTCGTTCTAATCGTTCAATTGTTAGCGTTGTTCAGGTTGTAAGTGCTTCGTATGGGGGTCTTGATCGAGCAGGTAGCCAAGACGTGGCAATGTGGCAATGTGGCAATGTGCTCTCTAAATCGGTCCTAAAATCGGCGTTTTCGGGTCGCTGTGGCACATTGCCAGATTGCCACGCTTTTTGGGTCTAGGTGTTGTGGCGTTCTGTTTGGGTTGACGGTAGCCTCCACCACCAAGGGCCAGGGTTCGCAGGCCGGTAGGCATCTACCCCAACCTGCTTGCGTGCTCGATCGAGCGTCCGCTTTGCAATGCCCTCCGCCTCTCGCGCCTCTTCAATGATGTCGTTCGCCGGCCTTGGCCCGGCGGCAAGCGCCTGAGTCAACCACTCGGCCGCCTCATCACGCTCGGTCCGCCCGTCATCATCCCGCGGTGTCTCGCGGTTGATCGCCTCATCGGCGGTGATGTTGACTGGGCCGTCGATCCACCTGACGCAGGGGCGATCGTCAACCATGCCTGGGCCAATGTCGAAGGCCAGGCCGGCCGGCCGCTCTGATAGGTTGTTCTTCCCCGACAGAAGCAACCGGCGTTGCTTGCTCATGTCGTCGGGGTCGATCAACAGGTGTAGTGACGATCGCGCCAGGCCCGTAAAGGCCCTGCTGCCCATCACCATGTCGTCGGCGTTGGCGGCGGCGGCCTTTCGGGTGTGAGCGACAACCACGACTGCCGCCCCGTATTGAGCTGCGAGCTGGGCGACGGGTGCAAGCACAGCACGCACATCGTTGTCGCGGTGGGCGTCAGTCCCGCCGCCCAGGTATGAGCCGATGGGGTCGACGACGATCAGCCGACAGTCAGGTACTTGTTCGAGTGTCTGCCGCAACGTGTCGAGGTCGCCCAGGGTGAACACCCGCTCCACTTCCTCGTCCTGGTCGCGGGTCATCACGCCGGTCAACAGGTGGACCCGCTCTCGGTCGGCATCGTGTGCGATCAGCCTGGGCGCGATCGTGTCGGCCGGGTCGTCTTCAGCGCTGCACAGCACGACGGACCCGCCCGGGCATGGCGTCCCATCGATCCAGTCTCGGCCCCGGCTCACGGCCGCGGCAAGGTAGGCGGTCAGGAACGACTTTCCATCGCCCGGCCGGCCGACCAGCAGCGTGATGCGCCCCAGGGGAATCCTGCCGGGCCAGAGCCATTGGATCTCGGTAGGCTCCACCTCAGACATGCGGATCAGGTGGGGGGTGCTCAAGCGTCTGGGCTCGGCCTTGGCTGGGGCCTTGTACTCCGGCGCGTCGGCCACGATCTCGATCAACTCGGCCTTGGTGATACCGCCCACGGCCGCGTACCATGCCCGCAGGTCTTTGTGCTCAGCGGACGGCGACACGATCCGCAACGTGCGGACGACGCCCAGCAGTTTGTCGGCGATCGCCTTGGCCCCGGCCTGCCCGGGCGCGTCGTTCTCGGCCACGATGACCACGTGCCTGTCCTTCAGAAGCTCGGCCAGGTGTTGCGCTCCACCGGTCGCGCTGGGCCTCCCGATAACATCCAAGCCCATCGCCAGGCCGGCGGCGGTGTCGCTCGCCCCCTCGACGACGAAGACCGGATCGACCATCGTGGAGCCGGCGTAGGCGTTCAGGGGGTGCGCGAATGTCAAGCCACGCTTCCCGCCGGCGACAAAGCCCTTGGAGCCGTCGTCGTAGCGCTTGGCCATGCCGACGACCTCACCAGCGGCGTCGCGCTCCGGGATCAGCCAGGCAGTCCCGTTGCGGCGGACGCCCAGGGCCTGCAGCGCCTCGGCCGTGACAGACAGGTCGCGGGCGAGCTGCATTAGATCGGTGTCGATCAAGGTGCTGGGTGTCATCGCGCACCCCCGATCGCCTTGACCCACTCGCGGTGGGCCTGGATCGCGATCAGCGCGTCAGGCGACAACCGAATCAGCCTGCCGACAACCCCACGCAGGCGGTGGTCGTCGATCGGCACTTCGCCACGAACGGCAGCGCTCAGCAGAAGGCGGTGGTCGTAGGCCCGGCCGACGGTGCCGGCGGCGGCCATGCAGATTTCGTTGACCTCGTACCTGTTGTCCAGCCACCAAGTCAGCAAGGGCGACGACGACGCAGCATCGGCATCGGTTTTTGAGTTGTTTTTCTTGGCATCCATGCCAGTGGTTGCTATCATTTGGGTACCTCGATCCGCCCATCGCGTGCCGGCAAAGCTGTGATGTGCGGTTTTTTGTTAGACGTATTTTTCCGTTGGCTGGGGGAGCCGGCGGCGACGGGGTTCACGTGCAGGGTTGGGTGTAGCGGCTCTGCCAGTTAGGAAGCGGTCGAATGCGTCCTGGGCAATCCGCCATCGCGGGCGGGAGGTGCGGGAAGTTGCGACATTCAACGCGTCAAGCTCGCCGGCCTCGATCCACAGCCGAACCTTGAAGGAGCTGACGCCGAGCGTCTTTGCAACATCTAGCGGACTCATGTAGTGCGAAGTTTTGGGTTTATGCTTTTCCATTGGGGGATCATCGCGGATGGCTCAGCGAAGAAAAGGAGGTTTAACAGGAAAGGTTCGCTAGGTTCGCTAGGTTCGCTAGGTTCGTTAAGTGCGTTGGGGTGTGAAGTCGGCAGCCGGGATACGCCATGCCCTGCTACCCGCGGGCTTGTAGGCGTTCTGGCATGGCTCGGTCTTTTCGCGGCAGCGCTTCGCTATTTGTTTGCTGGTGATGCCTAGGTGCCGCGAGAGGTTCTCAGCGGTCCAGTCCTCCGCTGGGGTTCGGGTCGGCATGGGGTTGTGTGCTCCCGCGCTAGCCCTATCGTCGGCCAGCTCGCGCAGCAAGTCGATGACCTCGCCGTAGGTCAGCGCCTCGAACTCGCTGCGTTTCAAGCCCAGCGTCGCCAAGTAGTTTCTCGCCGCATCCAATGTCGGCCGCCGGCCTTCACCGGGCAGGCCCAGCGTGTCGGCCCAGTGTTGTAGCGCATCGGTTGCAGTGTCGCGTGCTTCGTCTATCCGGAGTTTTTGATTGGCGAGCGCATCGCGGACGCGCGACTTAATCGCTGCACGCTCAGTCGCCTTCATGCCTTTCATCGCCGCACGCCCGGCCCCTTGCCCGCTACTCTTTTTCATGTTCTCACCTTTCACGGCATCCACGCCGGCCGGCTCTGGTGAGGTGAGACACCAGGCCGGCCGACGTGCACGGGGTAGCTACTCCCCGCGGCCGCATGTTTGGGTTTTCCGTATGCCGTTTCGTTTGATGTAGTTGAGCAAAATCCTCAGAGCGCGGGCCTCTGAAAGAAGCACATTCCAATGCGCCATCCTGCACGGTGCCGCCTGCGGGTGGTCGGCGAGCCGGGCCTTGAAAATGTCGTAGCGCCTCTGAAGAACGACATAACAAGAACCTGATTTTGAGACGTATTTCACTTTCGCCTTCCAGCCCCACCGCCGGGCGTGGCGGACCAGGTACGCGGCCGCGCGGGCGACGTGATGCTTTTTGATCGTTCTCCGCATCGCTCAGCCCGCCCTTTCTGCCAGACTCGCGATCGTCTCGCGGCCCAGGTGCGTGTAGGCCTCCGTCGTCCTGGAACTCGCGTGCCCGAGCGCTTTAGCTGCGGCCTCGATGCCGGCCGCTTCGACGAAGCGGGTAGCGGCGCTGTGGCGGAGCTCGTGGACAACCCACTGCGAAACCCCCGCCTTCTTACAAGCGCGGCGGACGGCCAAATTGATCGTGTCGACGCGGAAGGGTCGGCTCTCCAGCTCGATGTCTTTCGTGCGATTTGAGCCGGGCTTAGAGCCTTGGTTCATGGGCGTGCGCCGCCGGGCCATCGACCGCAACGACGCCTCACGCCGGGCGGAAGTGCTGCAAAACACGTAGCTTTCACCGTCTCGGCCGATCAGGAATGGGGCCAGTGCGGTTTGAGCGCTGGGGCCAAACGCAATGACGCGGGCCTGGTTGTGGTGCTGGGTCTTGTGCGATCGCGGCGAGTAGAACCACGTGGTAGCGCTTGTGTCGATCTCGTTGACGCGGGCCTGGACGATCTCCCCGACCCGACATCCAGAGTAAAAGCAGGTGAGCAAGATCCCGGCAACCTGTCGTGACTCGACGAATCGAAGCGCTCGGGAGAAGTCTTTCCACTGCACCGCCTCGCGTGGAGCCGGTTCGTAGGCGGCGCTGCGGCCTTTCTTCAGTGCCTGAACCGTTTGTATCTGAGCAAAAAACTCGGTCGGCGCATACCCGTAGCGAACGCCCCACTTCGCCATGTGCTTGAAGATCGTCAAGTGCTTGTTGATCACGCTCCGACACAAGTCGGTTTCCTCGGCCAGGGCATCGAGCCAGCGCGTGACCATCGCCGCGGTTACTGCTGATGGAGCCAGCCCGCCGAACACCAGGGCGATCCGCCGGCACACCATGAGGATGTTCCTGCATTGCACGGTCGGCCTGCCGTTTTTGACGTAATAGGTCTTCGCCCAAGCGTTGTACCGCTCGATCAGCTCGGACACGGTTGAAGCGGGTTCTGCATGTACAATCGATCTTGCCTTCATCGGGTTGCTCCGGTGTCGGTGATGGCTCTGGCGTTAGCGCGTCAGAGCCGCTTTGTTGCTGGCCGGGAACATCCCGGCCGGCGGGTCATTAGGTCTTGTCCTTGTCCGCCGGCCACAGCCAGGCGCGAACGCCATCTGTTACAGCCTTGAGCCGGTCGTCGCCGATCGAGCGGATGTAGCTCTCTTCCACGCCCTGTCCGAGCTGGTGCCCCATAATGAGCCGGATCGCGTTGGTGTCCGCCGACACGTCGGCGACGGTCCTGAAGCTCGCCCTGAGCTTGCCAAAGCCTGCCTGCTGCAGCTCGATCTTGTGCTTCTGCATGAGCCTGGCGAACGCCTGCATGATCCCCCTGCCCTCGGTGTAGGGCTCGCCGGTGCGGGCGACAAACAAAAGGCCCCTCGCCTCGGCTTTGGGTTTGTACCTGGGCATGGCCTTGATCGCAGCCACCGTCTCGGGCCACAACGTCACCCGCCGGGCGAACTTGGTCTTGGCTCGCACCTGGTCGATCACGCCGGCTTTCAGGTCGATCCAGTCCCGCCGGAGGTCCGCGACCTCGGCCTGCGTGTAGCCGCCGTTGATGCCCAGCAGGATCGCCGCCCGCATGAACGGCCTGGCATCGTCCAGCATGGTCTTGATCTCGCCGGCGGTGAACGTCTGCCTGCCCCGCTCAAAGCGTCTGGCACGCTCTGCCGACTTGCCCAGCGGCTTGAATCTCGGGCCGGTCTGAACCTCTTTCGCCAAGCCCGACTTGTAACCCCATCGCCAGGGCATCCGGGCGATCGTCACCACGCGCCGCATGACCGCCGGGCTCTGGCCGTGCCGGTCCTCGATGAGCCGGTGAAGGTCGGTGAACCTGCCCGGCGTCATGGCCGACACAGGCGTCTCCCTGCCCGCCTGCGTGACGATCAGCACGCCGACCTCCCGATACTGGTCCCAGGTGCTCAGCTTGAGCCGGCCGGCGTCGACATCCTTCCGCCGGTCGCTCAACCACATGTTCACCAACCAACCGACGGTAGCGCCGTCGCGGCCGGGAACCTCTTCGCCACGAACGATGTAGCTCCATTCACTGGCGTACCGCTTAACCGCATCGACCGGCTCAGACCCGAAGTAATACCGACGCTTCCTCCACACCTTGTAGAACTGCCCGCTGCCGGGGTGGAAGGACAAGGGGCAGTCGGGGTGCTTGGCGATGTAGGGGTGCGTCAAGCCCCTGCTGCCCTTCTTGGGCCTGCCTGTCCGCTTTGGTTTAGAATCAGCCATCGGCCTACCCTCTCAATAACCGCGAAGTGTAGGCGTAAGTGTAGATAGCCCAAAACGGGCTTACAAGTGAATATCCCGGTTTTCCTTGTTTTCCACAGTAAATCGGGGGGCGTAGCTCAGTGGTTAGAGCAGGGGACTCATAATCCCTTGGTCGAAGGTTCGAATCCTTCCGCCCCTATTTCGTCCTAATCAACCCCCAAAACCCCCGGGCCAGCCCGCTTGAGCGGGTTGGCGGCACCCAGCAAAATATCCCAAGACCACATCCCCAAGCCAATCTACGCCCAATCCCCCAACACCTGTAACCCCACTAGCCCGGACCGCGTCTATCGGCAATACTATAATCAGGTATCGCGTTACCCAGACCCCCTTCCACGCCCTTGCGGCGGGAGCACTTTATGAACGGCATCCAAACCACCCTCGCTTTCCTTGGTCCCATCGGCTGGCAGGAACTGCTGATCCTCGCGGTCATCGGCGTGCTGATCTTCGGCAAGCGCCTGCCCGAGGTCGGCCGATCCATCGGTAAGGGCATCGTCGAGTTCAAGAAGGGCCTGGCCGGCGTAGACGAAGAAGTCGACGCGGCCGTCAAACGCCAGAAGCAGATCGACAAGGAAGCGGGCAACACCACCACCGTCGACACCCATGCCGACGCCAAGGCCAACGTCTCCTGATCGATCCTCGCCTCGTCCTGCATCGGCCTGACACCGCGTGTGGCCGGCCTGATCTATCGCTCCGGCAATCGCTGGCATAAAAACCGTGGCCATTTGGCACGGTTTCATTTGCTGTCTTTACGACCCTGTCGAGTACAATGCGCTAAACGCGACAGTCTTCCTGCCGCGCCACTGTTATTGTCATGGTCAGGAGTGTTGACATGCACCGTGCCAAGCGTGCCTTCACGCTCATCGAACTGCTGGTGGTCATCTCCATCATCGCGCTGTTGATCGCGATCCTCCTGCCGGTCCTGGGTAAGGCCAGGCGTAGCGCCCAGTTCATGCAGTGCATCGCGCAGTTGCAGCACTTCGCGCAGGCGTCCGCGTCGTACACCACCGACAACGCCGGGATCATGGTGCACTCGAACTGGGGCCCGAACTCCGGCGGCTGGCTCTATGCCGACGGCAAGCCCGGCTCATGGAAATCCCCGGGCAGTTACAGCAACTTCGATCAACGCCGAGCCATGCGAAAGACCGGCAAACTTTGGAAATACATGGGCCAAGAGGGCCAGTCCTACTACTGCCCGACCGACGAAGGCCCCTTTGACAACGATCCGAAGTTCTCGTTCGCCACGCCCGTCCGCGCGATGACCAGCTATCAGTTCAACGGCGGGGTCACGGGCTATGGCGACAAGGGACTGCCGCCCGGCCGGATCGCTTGGGCATTCGATGAACTGCGCAACGACACCATCATCATGTGGGAGTGCGACGCGACAACTCCCCGAACCAGCGGCGGCTTCTGGAACGACGGCGGCAACCGCGCGGACGAGGGCCTGGAGATCCGCCACGTCGACGGGGCACCGGTCGCAAGTATCGACGGCAGTGCCGAGCGCATCGGCCACGAAGACTTCTACGACATGGCCCTGCACCGGGGAGCCTTTTCAGCCCGCAAGCCCAACGCCCTGTGGTACAACCCGCTGACTAAAGACGGCCATTGACCACGCGACCCGCTTAGCATGAGCGCTGGACGATTCGAGCCTCAAGTGTCGCTGTGCAGGAACCGGATCGAACAGGTCATGAAGGAGGTTATCTGATGCGGTCACGGCTACATGCCTTCACGCTTATCGAACTGCTGGTGGTCATCTCGATCATCGCGCTGTTGATCGCGATCCTCCTGCCGGCACTGAACCAGGCCCGCACGGACGCGCAGTTCATGCAGTGTATGACGCAGCTTCGCAGCTTCAGCACGGCCTCGATGACTTACAGCTCAGACAACAAGGACCTCGCGGTGCTGCCGAACTGGAACCCCGGCAGCGCGGGCTGGCTGTATGCCGAGGAAGACCCTACCAACCCCGGCGCGTTCGTCGCCCCGGGGCGATACAGCAACGACTTTGAGAAACGTCGCGCCATGCGCGAAACCGGCTGGCTGTGGGAATACCTCGGCGGCGAAGGCGGGATCTACTACTGCCCGGTCGATCAAGGCCGGCATGAGGACTCGAGCAAGCCCATCTGGGCGATGACCAGCTATGTCGCCAACGGCGCGCTCAACGGCTTTGGACGACGCGGCATGAATCAGTACAAGCACTCGGACTTCGGCCCCGACGCGGCGATCTTCTGGGAAAACGACGAGAAGTCAGAGAACCTCGGCGTCTGGCACGATGGCGCGAATCAGCCGGCCCCGAACAACTCCGCGGGCCTGACCAAGCGACACATCGACGGCGCGCCCGTCTCCCTCATCGACGGCAGCACCACCAAGTGGACGCAGGAAGACTACATCGCCCTGGCCCGCGCGACGACCGCCAACGCGCTCTACTGCGCGCCGGGCAGGCCCAACGGCCGCTGAGCCGCGGCTGATTCCCGATTAAACGGCAAGTCATCACGGCAAAAAGTGATCAGGGGGACAGGCATTCCTGCCTGTCAACAGGCCAGAGGCCTGATCATGATCAAGACTCCGTCTTCGCACAATGACAGGCAGCAATGCCTGTCCCCCTTCTGAAATTGAAAAGAAAAAAGGTCCCGTCCGGGGAGGCATCCGGACGAGACCCGATCCAGGGCAATGATTTTCACGGCGTCGTACTCTGGCCCGCACGTCCGACCCGCGGCCCCGCGTCGTTGGCGTTGTTGTTGTTCGCCGTCCGTCGCAGGACAGGTGTAGTTACCAATTCAAATCGCGCTCGTGCCAGTGAAAGGTCCGGAAACATCGTGTTCCATTGTCCGGTTATGCCGATCGTCGGGGCCGCAAGAGTGAGATAAGCCTTGCACCCCACGCAGCGGCGATCAGACGCAGGCACGCCAGCGCCCCGCCGTGCACGCTGCGGGGCAGGAACGCCACCGCGGATAGTCGGCCCGCCGCGCTGAGCGCGAAGATCAGGAAGTAATTGACAAACGACCAGGGCCCGATCGACCAGTCAAACAACGGCTCGGGCAGCGCCAACAAGAGCAGGCCACCGAGGATCGAGCCGACGAAGAAAGCGGTGCCTTGGAAGAACCCGATGACGCCAAAGGTGTGCTGGCGCAGGTCGGCCGGGCCCAGCGTCTGGGTGTAGTTGAACCAGCTGAGGTTAAAGCCCGCCCACGCGAAGCCGCCGAAGACGCCGACAAGATAGACCGGCCAGATGTATGACGAACTCGACGCGAGCCAAGGCAGGATGTGCAGCCCGATGAGCACCCCGCTGCCCAGCAGCACCGCCTGGCTGCCGAGTTTGCGGTCAAGCCGGCCCCAGAACGGCGTGGACAGCAGCGCCGCCACCGACTGGATCACGCCGAAGAGCCCCATCTCAAACGGCGACATCTCCAGCGCCCGCACCATGTGTGCGCCAAAGTACGCCGCGCTTAAGCCCAGGCAGAACTGCCAGAGCAAAATAAATCGCACCGCCGGCCTGACACCGGGCACGCGCCAAACCTCCGCAAAAGTCTGCCTGA
Source organism: Phycisphaeraceae bacterium (assembly GCA_041736655.1). Classification (GTDB taxonomy): domain Bacteria; phylum Planctomycetota; class Phycisphaerae; order Phycisphaerales; family Phycisphaeraceae; genus JAHQVV01. The sequence continues at coordinate 9,581 of JBGSTE010000081.1, forward strand.
CCGTCCGCGGGACACTGGGCATGGGCACGGCCGGCTCGAATTGCCGGCCGAGCGTACGCGCCGCGATCAACGCCGACACGACCGCGAAGATGAAACAGATGGCAAAGCCCACCTTGATTTCGCCTCGGCCGTCCCACCACGTCAGTACGTACGAGCCGACGAGGATCATCGCCAGCGACACCGCGCCCA
>JBGSTE010000154.1:0-7068 GCA_041736655.1 Phycisphaeraceae bacterium
GTCCAGCGGGATCAGGAGCGTCAGCATCAGCACGCACAGGCCCGCGGCCGCCGGCAGGTGCCATGTGAATCGCCCGGCCACCAAGAGCCAGCGCAGGCCCAGGGCCAGGTGGTGCAGCGGGTTGAGCTGGATGATCTCGCGCAGCACCACGATGTCCGGCATCGGGAAATAGGTGCTGGATGAAAACGCGATGGGCATGATGACGAGAAAAAACGGCAGGCTCATGTGGTCGATCGTGGGGACGACGGAGGTAAAGAACAGCCCGGCGGAAGCGAACGCCAGCGCGCACAGGAACAGCAGCGGCACCACGACCGGCAGCCAGTGCCAGTGCAGGTCGAGATAGCCAAAGAGGCCGAAGACGGACAACACCATGCCGAGCACGATGGCGTAGCAGGTCGCGTAGCTCGCCGCCCAGATCGCTTCGCCCCAGATGATGTGCTCGAGTCGGACCTGCGTGGTGAGCTGGCCTTCCCATGATTTCTGGAAGTGCATGCGCACGAAGGCCCCGAAGAGCGACTGGAAGAAGGCGATCATGAAGGCGGTGTACGCGAGCATGCCCGGCGCGAGGAACTTGAGGTAGCTCAGCTCGATGCCCTGCCAGGTAAAGCCCGCGATCTGTCGGCCCAGGCCGACGCCGAACGCGAGCAGCAGGATCAGCGGCTCACAGATCGGCGGCACCAGCATGGTGTGCCAGTTGCGCACGTGCACGCGGACGTGTCGCATCACCACGGCGAACGACTGCCACTGAAAGGCGGCGCTGTAGATCGTCTTTTTCATCGCGGGTCGTCCTCTTCCGAGAGCGCGAGGAACAAATCATCGAGCGTCGGCGGCCGAACCTCGTATCGCAACTCAGGAAACGCGGCGACAAAACGCGACAAGCCCATCGCGTCCAGAGGCACGTGCCAGTCCGCCAAAACCTGCGACGGCTTGGCCAGGCTCTTGAGATTCGCCTGCATCCAGCTCAGCGCGTCTGCGCTGCCCGGCTCGTCCGCACGCAGCAGAACGACATGCTCGCCCACGACATCGCCCAGCACGCTGTCGGCCGGTCCCTGGGCGCGGACCTTGCCGTGCTGCAAGACCTGTAAGCGATCGGAGAGCTTGGCCGCCTCGTCCATGTAGTGCGTCGTGAGCACCACGGCCATGCCTTGCTCGCGCAGGGAACTGACCAGCTCCCACACCGCGACGCGGGCCTGCGGGTCAAGGCCTGTCGTGGGCTCATAGAGAAACACCACGCGCGGGTTGTGCACGACCGCACGGGCGATCATCAGCCGACGCTTGTATCCGCCGGAGAGCGTTTCGGGTGAAGCGTCGGCGTACTGGCGCAGGCCGAACTGATCGAGCAGCGTTTCGATGCGTGCGTCGATATCGCGCGGGCGTGGCCGGTAGTAGCGTGCGGTCTGGACGAGGTTGCCGCGGACGGTGAACTCGCTGTCGAAGGTGTCGTCCTGCGTGCAGACGCCCAGACAGCGCCGCGCGTCGTCAGGTTGGTTTTGCAGGTCGTAGCCGGCGATGCGGATCGCGCCCTGATCGGGCCGCAGGTAGCCATAGCACATGCGGAGCGTGGTGGTCTTGCCCGCGCCGTTAGGCCCAAGGAGCCCGAGCACTTCGCCGGCCTTGCAGGAAAGGTCGATGCCATCAACGACGCACTTGCCGCCCAGGTGCTTGATCAGGCCCGTCGCGCTGAGCAGGACATCGGTTGCAGTTTGATCGACGGTCAAGGCATGTTTCCGGATCGTTGTAAAGGCGCAACATACACCATGACGAACAGGAATACATGAAGATGCATGGATCACGTGGAGGTTGTGGAGAATTGGATGTTAAGAGAAGAGTAAAAAAGAGCAGACTGCGTGATTGTTGTCCTGGGGTGCCACTGACAAGGCTGCTTTGAGACTTGTCAGTGCATCACGCTCTCGCACTGACAAGCTCCGCAGACTCCGCTTGTCAGTGGCACCCAGGGCAAACAAGTTGGATTTGAATGCGAACGGGTCAGCGTGTCACCACTCGCTCGGCCCGGCAAGCGGGCCGGCTAACTTCACTGAAGCTACCGGTTGATCCGCTTTTCGATGCGGCGCAGGCCCCGGGCCAGGTCGCCGGCGGTTTTGTACTGCGCCATCTCCGGGTTCTTGGGGCGAAGGACCGCGGCGGTCAGGGCCGAGAGCATGCCCGCGACCTGCGACTCGGGCTCGTAGGTGATGTACTGCTTGAGGTCCGGGTTGCCGTGGGGCTTGGCGATCTGGACGGCCAGGTAAAACGCGTCGACGGTTTTGTCGACCTTGCCGTAGACCTCGGCGATGGCGCTGTTGGTGACGTGTCCGCGTTCGATCATCTTGCCGAGCATGCGTTGGATCTGGCTGGTCCGCATCATCTCGGTGAAGAGCGTGCCGAGCATGGGCGACTGCTCGACCTGTTCGCCGATGCGGCAGGCCGAGCCGAAGTCGACAAAGCCCACGCCGTCGGGTGTGATGACCATGTTGTCCATCCGCAGGTCCAGGTGCATGACGCGGGCCTGGTCGTGCAGCGCGGTGAGGAGCTCGGCCGACTGAATGGCAAAGTCGAGCTGGCTGATGGGCTTGCCGCCGATGCGCATCCAGTTCATGTGCAGCGTGCGGACAAAGCCGCGCGTGTCTTTCTCGATCCCCAGCGGCCGGGGGACTTTGCTTCGGAAAGCGGGGTCGAGGTTAGTCTGCAGGATGCCGAGCATCGCCGCCTCGCGCGTGAGAAACGTGGGGAAGACGTGGTCGACGAGTTTGTGGGCGCGTTTCCGCAGGTCATCGAGGTCCGTGTCAGGGAACTTGTGGCGGAGGCGCGTGAGCACGTCGTGGTAGTTGGGCACGCGCTTGGTGACGATGTAGCCATCGGGCGCAGTAGCGCTGACCGCGACGGGCGTGAGCTCGACGTGGTAGGTAAATCGCTCGGTGAAGTCGCCGGGCTGGATGAGCTGGATCTTGCGAGCCAGGAAGGCAAAACCCTTGGGCGTCAGGCCCGGCAGGCGCATGCCCAGGGTGTGGGCGTAGACCGTGGTGACGGGCTGTTCGAGGATGAAGCCGCGTTTGTTGTCGTAGGCCTCGGCCAGGTTGCGGACGCTTTTTTCGTTGGTCGCAACGTAGAGGAACAGCCCGCCCCAGTGCAGGCGCGGGAAGACTTCATCGGGGAGCTTGGGTTCGCCGGGCGTGGCGGTGAGCAAGTCGACAAGCTGGCTGGGGCTGCCGGGGTTGGGTTGGCCGGCCCGCGCGGAGAGCCGGCCGACCGAGGCGCGGCGGAGCCAGAGTCGCTGGGCGCAATGGACCAGCTTTTCACTGGTCTTGTCGACGCGAGCCGGGGCCGGCAAGGTCGCGGTCAGGTTGTCTGTCGGGGTTTTGAACATCATTCTCCGCAGCGCGCGTTTCAAGAGGCTTGGCCCGGTTGATATCGGCTGCGGGGGCGTGGCGGTTTGGTTCGATTTGGCGGGCGCTTGCGCCGGCGCAGGCGGGATGGCCGGCGGCGGGATGAGGCCGTCCGCGTCTACATCCGGCAAGCGCTTGGCAGCGCGTGCCTGTGCATCACGCTGGAGGTGGTCGTAGATCGGGTGCTGGGAGGACATGGCTATGGGCGAGTCGCGGGGAGGAAGCTTGATTGTAGGCGACAGCCCCAACGCCATGCGCCTCCGTTATTTCAACTTGCATCATGTCTGCCGTGGGTGCCACTGACAAGCGGAGTCTGCGGAGCTTGTCAGTGCGAGAGTGTGAAGCACTGACAAGGCTCACAGCAGCCTTGTCAGTGGCACCCACGGGACAAAGACCATTCTCCGCCGTTAGCCGGCCCGCTTGCCGGGCCAAGCGTTGCTTGTCATGCGTGGCATGCGGAGTTATCGAGCGATTGATGACGCGTCCAAACCTCACACGACTCGGCGGGACAAGCCCGCCGGCTAACGCGGCGCGGACATCGTCCACAGCACCCAACTGACCACGATCACCGCCGACACATGCCCGATCACCGTCAGCCAGAACACAATCCGAAAGCGCGTCTTGACCGACTTGTGCCGCAGCCAGCGCTGGCCGACCCACGCGCCCGGCCAACCGCCGCAGAGTGATAACAGGTGCAGGCGTTTCTCCGGCACGCGCCAGTTCGATCGGCCGGCCTGTCGCTTATCCCATGCGTAGACCGCCAGCGTGATCAGGCTGAGCGTCGTCACCTTCAAGGGCAGGACGATGAGCCAGACCTGCAGCGCGTTCAACGGCCAGACCTCCGCCAGCGGACCTGTGGCGCGTCGCCCCAGAGCATCTCCAGGTCGTAGTGGGCCCGCGTCACCGGCTCAAAGAGGTGGACCATGACCTCGACGTAGTCGGCCACCAGCCAGGTCGCGGCCGTGTCTTCGTCGTCGCCAAATCGATCAAAGCCCATCGTCTGCCCAAGCTCAGAAAGACGCTGGGCCAGCGAACGCAGCTGCCGATCGCTCGTGCCCGAGGCGATGACGATGTAGTAGGTCAGCGGGCTGATGCCACGGACATCCAGCACGCGGACATCCTCGCAATTAAAGTCGTTGAGCAGCCGGGCCGCGGCAACCGCAAAGCCCTCGCTCTCGGGACGCGCAGGGTCAGGGCTGGGGCGGTCGGCAGGCGGGGTATTCGGGATGGATTGGTCAGCGGTCATCAGGTGAAGGATAGCAGAGGGGGCTTGTGAGGGGCGAGGATCGAGGGCGAGGATCGAGATTTGAGTCTTGAGGCTTGCGCGACTTGTTTAAATGCCTCGCTACTCACTCCTCACCCTCGATCCTCACCCCTCGTTCTCCCCCTCTGCTATCCTTCCCATCGATGTTTATCCCCATCCGCAGCGACCGGCCCCTGCGCACCACGCCGTACGTCAACTACGCGCTGATCGCCGCGTGCGTGCTCATCTACGCCGCGACCAGCCGACAGCTCGAACAGGCCGAGCAATACAAGTACAGCATCATCGATCGCGTCTATAACCAGGTCTACGGCGAGGAGTACTACAGCAAGCCCATCGACCTCAATCAACTGGACCAGATCGGCGAAGAAGCCCTCACCAATCAACAGATCCTCGACGAAGCCCACCGACGCGCCAACGAGCTGACCCGCGAGAAATTCCCCGTCTACGGCCTGATGCTCCACAAATACGGCACCGGCCTCTGGCAGTTCATCACCTACCAGTTCCTCCACGCAAGCCCGATGCACCTCATCGGCAACCTCATCTTCCTCTTTGTCTTTGGCAATGCCGTCGAAGACCGCCTGGGCAAATTCGGCTACCTCCTCTTCTATCTCACCATGGGCGTCTTCGCGGGCCTGGGCCACTGGCTGACCTCCGATGCGGCGGTGCTCGGCGCCTCAGGCTCCATCGCCGGCGTCACCGGCGCGTTCCTCGCACTCTTCCCGCGAACCCACATCACCTTCGTCTACTTCTTCTTTTTCATCGGCATGTTCGAAGTCCCGGCCATGCTCGTCGTCGCCTTCTACTTCGTCAAAGACCTCGTCTTCTTCGGCATGGATATCGGCAACGTCGCCTACACCGCACACCTCGCGGGGAACCTCGCCGGGTTCCTCGTCGCCATGGCCTTGCTCGCTCCGCGACTGCTCCCACGCGAGCCTTACGACCTCTTCTCGCTTTGGACCCACAAACGCCGGCGGGACAACTTCAAAAAAATCGCCCAGCAGGGCTACCAGGCCTGGGAAGGCAGAGTGCACCAGCCCGAAGCCGGCAAACGCTGGCTGGGCAAGGGCAACAACGCCCCGGCGATCAGCGAAGCGGAACAGGCACTGATCGAAAAACGACAGGCCATCAGCCGCGCCATCACCAGCCACGACATGCAAGAGGCCGGCCAACGCTACATACAACTGCTCGCCCAACACGGCGACCAGACGCTGAGCCAAAAACAACAATTCGACATCGCCAACCACCTGGCCGGGATAAGCGAGCACGCCGCCGCCGCCCGCGCCTACGAACTCTTACTCAAGGCCTACCCCAGCCACGACCAGCGCGCCCACGTTCAACTCGTGCTGGGCCTGATCTACACCCGCTACCTCGGCCGCGCCAACGAAGCCAAGCCCCTGCTCCAGGAAGCCAGCCAACGCCTCACCGGCGACGACGCAGCATTAGCGCGACAGTTGCTGACAGAGCTACAGTGACAACAGCTTCATCTCGCAATGCAATAGCCGGAGACCTACGGGCTCCGGACGCGCAAGCAGTTGTTGTCAACTCGACCGGCGTCCGTAGTCCGCCGGCTATTTGAATTATCATGCCCCCATGCCCCAACCCGTCATGGGTCTGATCGCCGGCGGCGGCCGGCTGCCCTTCCTCCAGGCCATCGGCATGCGCGCCGCTGGCTACCGTGTCGCCTGTGTCGGGCTATCCGGTCAGTACGACCCGGACCTGCCCGATTACTGCGACGACTTTGCACAGTCCGGCGTCCTGAACCTCGGCCGATGGTGCCGACAACTGCGTAAACGCGGTGCCTCGCAAGCCGTCATGGTCGGCAAGGTCGAGAAGAGCGGCCTGTTGTACGATCCCCGCGTCTGGCTCAGACAGATGCCCGACTGGCGGACCGTCAAGCTCTACCTCTGGGACCTGCGACACGACAGGCGAAGCCAGGCCATGCTCTCCGGCGTCGCTCGGCAACTCAAGAAAGGCGGCGTTGAACTCATCGACACCACACGCTTCATCCCCGATCATCTGGCCGGCGTGGGCAACCTCAACACCCATCGCCCCAGCGCCCAGCAGGCACGCGATGTCGACTTCGTCTGGCCGATCCTCATGCGCATGAACGACCTGGACATCGGTCAGGCCGTGGCGGTGAAAGATGGCGACGTCATCGCCGTCGAAGCCATGGAAGGCACCGACGCCATGATCCAGCGTGCCGGCCAACTCTGCCGTAAAACCGGCTGGGTCCTGGCCAAGGGCGCACCGGCCAAGAAAGACCCGCGATTTGATGTGCCCACCATCGGCGTCAAGACCATCGAAAACCTCGCCGCCGCCGGCGCCGGCTGCCTCGTCGTCGCCGCCGGCCGAGTCATCCTCCTCGACAAGCCCGACGTCCTCGCCGCCGCCGACAAGCTCGGCATCGCCATCGTCGGCCGC
>JBGSTE010000265.1:0-4433 GCA_041736655.1 Phycisphaeraceae bacterium
CAAGCCCGCCGAGCCTGCAACCACGGACCCGGCCACGGTCGTCCCAGCGCCGACACCCACCACGCCGACCGAACCTGCAGCAACTCCACCGGCAGCAACCGAGTAACGTTCTAAAAGAAGCCGGTCCTGAGCGTCAGCGAAGGTCCGGATCAAACTGCAATCGGTTTGTCACAAAGCCAATCACTCCGCATCACTCAAGGTGCATTCGGGCCTTCGCTTCCGCTCAGGACCGGCTTCTATCTCCGAGCACCGATTCGGTATCATCCGCTGCATCAACTCCCATCGAGCATCTCAGGGCCTGTTCGCATGATCCACTCCATGACCGGCTTCGGCGAGGCGTCCGCAGGGGCCGAGGGTATCGGCTATACCCTCGAACTGCGTAGCCTCAACAACAAGTTCTTCAAGCTCTCTGCCCGTCTGCCCGACGAACTGGCTGGCCTCGAGGCCGAGCTCGAACAGGTACTGCGGCAGAAGGTCGCGCGTGGCTCGTTCGTGCTCACCGTCCGGGCCCGCATTGACGACGAACGCGCCGCCTCCAAGATCAACGAGACCATGCTGCTTTCGTACCTGGGCCACCTCGAAACGGTCCGCAACAAGGTGCAGGACCACGCGGTCAACATCGACCTGACCCAACTGCTCGCGTTGCCCGGCGTGCTCCAGCCGGCGCACCAGACCGAGCACATGCTCGATCACGCCCGGCCGGTCGTGCTCCGATTACTCGATCAGGCGCTGGGTAAGCTCCGGCAGATGCGCATCGCCGAGGGAAACGCCCTGGCCAAAGACCTCACCGGGCAACTGGACGTGATCGTCAAGCTGCTGACGACGATCCGCGAGCGTGCCCCGCGCGTGATCGACGAGTACCACGACAAGCTCAGCCGGCGGGTAGGCGAACTGCTGGCCAAGGCCCAGTTGAAAGTCAACGAGCCCGATCTACTCAAGGAAGTCGCCATCTTCGCCGACCGTGCGGACATCAGTGAGGAGATCACGCGGCTGGGCGTACACGTGGACCAGTTCCGCGAGATCCTCGGTGCCGAGGCCGACACCCCCGCCGGCCGAACACTGGATTTCTTAAGCCAGGAGATGCTCCGCGAGAGCAACACGATCGGCAGCAAGTGCAACGACGCGCCGATCAGCCGGTGCGTCGTTGAGCTTAAGAGCGCCATCGACCGCATCAAGGAGCAGGTGCAGAACGTGGAGTAAGGGGCGTGGGCAAGCGTCGGTAAGACCTCGCCATTCCGCATAAAGTGTTCATCCTCAGGTGCGTCAAGCATCTGGGCCGACGTATGCCCGAACAGCCCGCACAACCCGGTAAGCGACCCGCCGCAGGTGGGGCCGACCCGCGCAGCGCCACCAGTGCAGGCGGCACCAGCGGGGCGTCGGGTTTGTCGTCGGTGTCGTTGTCGGCGATGCCTCGGCTGGGGTCCGACGGTCGTCAGACCTTCGCGGCCGATGAATTGGCGATCGTGCTCAGCCACTACGACCTGGGCGTGATCGACAAGATCCGCGAGTACCCGCGGGGCTCTCGCCGGGCACCGAAGCTGCTCATCAAGGCCAAGCGCGGGGCCTACCTGCTCAAGCGTCGCGCGCGGGGCAAGGACGACCCGTACAAGGTCGCGTTCTGCCACGGCATCCAGCTTCATCTGTCCGCCAAGCAGTTCCCGCTGCCGCACCTCATCGGCACGCGGACCGACAACAACTCGATGCTTCGGTTCGGTGAACATATTTACGAGCTCTTTGAGTACATCAAGGGCACGCCCTACGACCAGAGCCCCGAGGCGACGCACGACGCGGGCAAGGCGCTGAGCCTGCTGCACAAGCTCTTGCGCGACTACGAAGTCAAGTACCAGCCGCCGACCGGCTCGTACCACAACGCCCAGTCGGTCTACAACGCTTTCATCGCGATCCCGCTGACGCTGGCCAAACGCCTGCCCAACCAGACCGACGAGCAGGCCCAGCAGGCCGCGGGTCTGATCAACCTGTTGCAGGCGTACTACGAAGACGCGGTGCAGCGGGTCGAGTCGGCGGGGTTGTCGGCTTGGCCGGGCCAGATCGTGCACAGCGACTGGCACCCGGGCAACATGCTCTTCCGCGGGCCGTTCGTGGTGGCGGTGATCGACTACGACGCAGCCCGGATCAACCAGCGGATCCTCGACATCGCCAACGGGGCGCTGCAGTTTTCGATCCTCGGCGGCAACGAGGACCCGCTGACCTGGCCGCAGGGCCTGGACATGACGCGGTTCAAGCGTTTTCTGTTGGGCTACGACTCGGTGCCGGACAACGTACTGACCCGCGCGGAGCTTCGCATCATCCCCTGGCTGATGATCCAGGCGTTGATCGCCGAGGCGGTGATCCCGATTGCCTCGACGGGCTTGTTTGGCAAGATGGACGGGATGGTGTTTCTGGAGATGGTCCGCCGCAAGTGCGCTTGGCTGCAGCAGCACGCCGACCGCCTGGTGGGCATCCTCGACGGATAACGCGGGCAAGAGAAAATACTGACTTCGTGCTGCTGATTCCGCGGTTGGTCGGCTAAACTATCAATCGATGAAACGAACGACGCTGTTCATGCTGTTGAGTCTTGCCGTGCCGTCGGCGGTTGCTGAGGACCAGCCCGACCCGGGCGTACAAGTCGACCGCGATCCGGGCAGGCAGGAACAGATCGACCAGATTCGAGAGTTGATCGAGCAGTTGCGTGATCGCGAGTTGCCCTTGGCCGACCGTCAGGCGGTCGAACAGCGTCTGCGTCAGTTGCTGCTGAATCAGCAGATCGACCAGCTTTTTGAAGTTGAGCCCGAGCCCGATGCCCAGGTCTGGCCCGGCGGCGGGGAGATCCTTGTCAACGGCAAGCCCGTGAAGATAGAGGCTTACGTCAATCCCCTTGCGCAGCGCCCACGTGAAGAAGTTGTGGCCCTACTTAATGACAACGACTTTGCGGTGCGGCAGTCGGCGCAGAGCCACCTGCTGGCGGATAACACCATCGACCGCGAAGCGATCAAGGCCATGCTGACGCAGGCGACCACCGACGAACAGCGGTACAGGCTTCTGCACGTGGCTGAGCACCACGTCATGCGCGAAATCCGCGAGGCGGAGTTTGGCGAGGCGGCGGCACGACGTGAAGACAACGGCCTTTTTGCCGCACGGCAGAGCGCTTCCGTCGGCTTTTCGTACCAGCCCGTGCTCGCGCAGGACAACGACCAGACCCGCAGCCCGGCGGTGATCGTGACCTCCACGATGCCCGGGTTCCCCGGCCACGCCCTGCTTGAGCCAGGCGACATGATCATCGCCGTCGACGGACAAAACTTCCCCGGCTACCGCGACCGCATGGATGTCACCGGCTGGATGAAGAACCGCATCTCGCTTCACCAGAGCGGCGAAACGATCGTCCTCACCGTGCTGCGGCAGGGCAAGGCGCTGAACATCAGCCTCGTCTGCGTGCAGGGCGCTGCGTTGATGGCGATGTACTCGACCAACGCTTTTGACGCGGCGTTCCGCGAAAAGCCTTATGAAGATCGCTGGGCTGCGGCCCGGCAGGAGCTGGCCGCGACCCTGCCCGAGCCGGCGGTGCTCAAGCCCGTGCAATAGTCCCTGTCGGACAACCATCCTCTCAGGGGGACAGGCATTCCTGCCTGTCAATCGGCGAAGCCGAATCTGCATTCGGATCAGGCCTGAGGCCTGTTGACAGACAGGAATGTCTGTCCCCCTGAATTTCTTCGACATTGCCTAGCTTCAACGGGGTTTAGACGGGCAAGCCGTGTCGCTTCGCGGGGCACTTAAGCTCGCACAAAAACGCGGCAACGCGCCTTGGCCGTGTTCGGCTATCATCAGATCACCGCCGGCTTGATTTCCCACCAACAACCTCACTTAAGCCCACGCCCATGACGCCGACCGATTTCGCATTCGATGAATCCCACGGCCGATTCGCCACCGAACAGCGCCGCTCGATCCTCGACCCGACCGACATCTTCCTGCACCGGCACATCGGGCCCAGCCCCGATGAACTCGACGCGATGGCCAAGCGCTGCGGGTTCGACTCGGTCGATGCGTTGATCGACGCGACGGTTCCCGAGCCGATCCGCATGCGAGAGCCCTTGAAGCTCGGCGCGCCGCAGGGCGAGTACGACATGCTTTCGCGTCTGCGTGAGATGAGCCGGAAGAACAAGGTGTACAAGTCGTTCATCGGGATGGGGTATCACGGGACGATCATCCCGCCGGTGATCTTGCGGAAGGTGCTGGAGAACCCGCGCTGGTATACGCCCTACACGCCGTACCAGGCGGAGATCGCGCAGGGCCGACTCGAAGCGCTCTTGAACTTTCAGACGATGGTCAGCGACCTGACGGGGCTGCCGCTGGCGGGCGCGTCGCTCCTGGATGAAGGCACGGCCGCGGCCGAGGCGATGGCGATGTGCTTTGGCATCGCGCGCAACACGCGCCCGGTT
>JBGSTE010000268.1:0-6279 GCA_041736655.1 Phycisphaeraceae bacterium
CCAGAGCGTGTTGAACCCGCGCATGCGGTGGTAGCGCGTGAGCACATCCTGCAGCGTGTTGTTGAGCGCGTGGCCCAGGTGCAGCGCGGCGGTGACGTTCGGCGGGGGGATCACGATCGCGTAGGGCTCGCCTTCCGCGTCGGGCGATGCGGCGTAGGCCTTGGTGTCTAGGTACTGCTTGAGGATCGCCGGCTCAACCTGCGCGGGGTCGTAGGTCGGCGGCAGGTCGTTGGCTTTCGCGTTATGAACGGAGGGTGTGGTCATGTCGTGCGTATCGTAATCGACTTGGAAACAATCAGGACTAAGCCCTGATCAACAGCGGGATCAGCTTCGTGAGGTCCTTGTCATTCACCGCGACGTCGGCCTGCTCCTGCACCTTGGGCTTGGCGCAAAACGCAACGCCCAGGCCTGACGCGGCCATGACTTTCAGGTCGTTCGCCCCGTCGCCCACGGCCGCGGTTTGTGAGAGCGGGATGTTCCACTGTCTTGCAAGCTCGATGAGTTTGTCGGCCTTGCCCTGCGCATCAACGATGTTGCCCACGACCTGGCCGGTGAGTCTGCCCGCGACGACTTGCAGGTCGTTGCAGTGGAAGACATCGATGCCCAGCCGCTGGGTGAATCGCGAGGCGAAGTAGACGAACCCACCGGAGAGGATGGCGGTCTTGACCCCCGAATGTTTCAAAGCCTTGATCAAAGCCTCGGCCCCGGGCATCAGCTCGATCCGCTGATACACCTTTTCGAGCACGCCGACGTCCAGGCCCTTGAGCAGCGCAACCCGTCGACGCAGGGAGCCGGCGAAGTCCAGCTCGCCGCGCATTGCCGCCTCGGTCACGGCCGCGACTTCATCGCCGACGCCCGCTTCTTTGGCGATCTCATCGATGCACTCGGCCTGGATGAGTGTCGAGTCCATGTCGAAGGTGACGAGTTGATAAGGGCAATCCATCATCGCTTGCGCTTCTTGCGTTCTTTGTATTTCGACGGCTGCTTGGTCGAGCCCTTGAGGTTGCCCGGGCGTGCGGCGCCGGAGGCCAGCGCCGCCATGTCGCCGCCGCTGAGGCCCGCCATCGCCTTGAACCGGCTCATCATGCCCAGGCCCGACATCTGCTGGCCCAGCACGCTGACCATCTCAAAGCCCTTGACCAGTTGCGAGACATCTTTCTGATCCGTGCCCGATCCCTTGCTGATGCGGCGGCGTCGGCTGTTGTCGAGTAAATCCACATCCCGCCGTTCGTCCTGGGTCATCGACTGGATGATCGCCTCGGTGCGGTCGATCTGTTTCTCATCGATCGGCAGGTCCTTGAGCGCCTTGCCGATGCCCGGCATCATGCCCAGCAGCGTCTTCATCGAGCCCATCTTGCGGATGCGCTTAAGCTGCACGAGGAAGTCGTCCATCGTCATCTTGCCGCGGGCCATCTTGTCCTGAAGGGCCTGGGCCTCTTCTTCGCTGACCTGTTCCTGTGCTTTCTCGACGAGCGAGACGATGTCGCCCATGCCGAGGATGCGGCCGGCGATGCGGGTGGGATGGAAGGGCTCGAGCGCGTCGAGTTTTTCGCCGGTGCCGATGAACTTGATGGGCTTGCCGGTGACTTCGCGGACGGTCAGCGCTGCGCCGCCACGGGTGTCCGAGTCGAACTTGGTGAGGATGATGCCGTCCAGTTCGAGCTGGTCGTTGAAGGCCTTGGCGGAGTTGACCGCGTCCTGGCCGGTCATGGCGTCGATGACCAGCAGGATGTTCTGTGGCATGAGCGCGGCGTTGACCCGGCGGAGCTCGCCCATCAGTTCGTCGTTGAGGTGCAGTCGCCCGGCGGTATCGAGGATCAGGACATCGACCTTGTCGTTTTTCGCTTGTTTCAAGGCGTTTTTGCAGACATCGACCGCCACGCCCACCGCCTGGCCGTAGGCGGCGCACTTGTCCGGCTCGCCGTAGAAGCTGACTTTGCCCGAGCCAACGACCTCTTTTTCAACCTGGTCGGCCAGCACCTTGAGCTGCGTCACCGCGGCGGGGCGCTGCAGGTCGGCGGCGCAGAGCATGACCTTCTTGCCCTGCTTCTTGAGGTACCCGGCGAGCTTGCCGCAGGTTGTCGTTTTGCCCGAGCCTTGGAGCCCGCACATCATCACGATCGTCGGGCCGGGCGAGACAAACATGAGCTCGCTGTCGGCGCTGGTCTGCCCGGGGACGTAGGCCTCGCCGCGATCGGCAGCGTCGAGCGCGTCGTCCCCGCCGAGCAGGCGTACGAGCTCGTCGTGCACGATCTTGATCATCTGCTGGCCGGGCTCGACAGCCTTGAGCACTTTTTCGCCAAGCGACTCTTTGAGCACGCGCTCGCAGAAGGTCTGCGCGACTTCATAGTGCACGTCCGCTTCGAGTAGGGCCGAGCGTACGTCTTCCATGGACTCGCGGACGTTGGCCTCGCTGATCTGGGCCTTGCCGGAGAGCTTGCGAAGTGCGTTTTCAAATTTATCGGAGAGGTTGCCGAGCATGGGGTGGTTCCGTGTGTTCGGGGACGACAGACAGCATGGGCACCGCAATCACATGCGGGGCGCTACCTGCTACAGCCGCGCATGGGGATGCGGGGCGTGCGGGACCGGGTCTGTAGTGGGCTTTGATCGGAGCCTGTACGATTGTAACCAAACGCGATCCGAGGCGTGAACCGATCGATCCTTACAAACGTATTTATGCTTCAATCCGTGCGGCGCATGCCGTGATATGACCGAATCCATGAGGGCTTGTGGTTATGACAAACTTATTCAAACAGCTCGACGCTGTCCTGCGCGGCGACGCGACGCGGATGTCTGCGCTCCGGGCCGGGCAAATCGACATCCGCATCGGTCAGGTGACGTTGGCGGTCATCGCGTCGGCGGCGTTCGCTGGGCTGTGCATGGGGTCCTACGCGGTGGTTCGCGGCGGGACGGACGGCTTGCTGCAGATGTTCGCGTCGGCGGTCAAGCTGCCGCTGCTGTTTGTCCTCACGCTGGTCGTCACCTTCCCGTCGCTGTACGTGTTCAACGCGCTGGTGGGCTCTCGGCTGACGTGGGAGTCCGTGCTGCGGCTGCTGGTCGCGGCCAACGGCGTGATGCTCGCGGTCTTCGCCTCGCTGGGGCCAATCATCGTCTTCTTCGGGCTCAGCACGACCAGCTACCCGTTCATGAAAACGCTCAACGTTCTGGCCGCGGGCATCGGCGGCATGCTCGGGCTGGCGTTCCTGCTGCGGACGCTGCACCGGCTGATCCTGATGCAGGAACTGGCGGACCAGCAAGCCAAGCACTCGGCCAAGACCGATGCGCCCGACGAACCTTCACCACAGCCAGACACCACCGACGAAGACGCGGCATCAAGCGAAACTTTCGGCCATGAATCGCCTGATGAACCTGCTCTTAAAACAGCACCGGCCGAGCAAGCGTCCGGGCCACGCGTCCGGAACTACATCCAAACCCGGTATCAGTCGCACGACGGCCCGGGCGGGGCGCTGGACAGGCTTGAGACGTCGATGCCCGACAAGGCCCGCACCGTCTTCCGCGTCTGGGTCGTGGTCTACGCGATCGTGGGGGCGCAGATGGGCTGGGTACTTCGGCCGTTTATCGGGGCGCCGGGCCTGGAGTTCACGCTCTTCCGTGACCGCGAGAGCAACTTCTTCCTCGACCTCTTAGAGACGCTGAGCCGACTCTTCGGCGGGTAAATCGGCGGGATCATCATGCACACCGCACGAGACATCCTGACGCTGGCCGACCGCGTGCTGCGTGTCCTGCCGCTGACCGCCGGTGTCGACGGCCGGGGCCGGCTGCGCCGGCTCATTGTGCTGGTTGTTGTTTACGGCATGGCCTACGGCGCGGTGATGGGGACTTTCGGCGGGATCGAACCGTCCCAGTTCCTGCATATAGCGTACTCGGCGATGAAGGTGCCGATCCTCTTGTTCACGACCTTTGCCCTCTCGCTGCCGTTCTTCTTTGTCATCAATACGCTGCTGGGCCTGCGCGATGACTTCGGCGACGCGATCCGCGCGCTTGCCTCGGCACAGGCGGGGCTGACGATCGTGCTCGCCTCCATCGCGCCCATCACGGTGTTCTGGTACGTCAGCGTCCCGGACTACTCCACTGCCGTTCTTTACAACGCGTTTGTCTTCGCTGTCGCCAGCTTCGCCGCGCAGATCATCCTCCGCCGACATTATGCGCCGCTGATCCGCCGCAACCCCGCGCACCGCTCGCTGATGTGGGCCTGGCTGGTGATCTTTGCCTTCGTCGGCATCCAGATGGGCTGGGTGATGCGGCCGTTCATCGGTAAGCCCGGCATGCCCACGCGCTTCTTCCGCGATGAAGCGTGGACCAACGCTTACGTTGCGGTGTTCGAAAAGATCGCGAGCGTCTTCGGCGGCTGATCGCGTGCATCAAGCGCACCGCTGGAATGCAGAAATCCAGTGGCTCAATGCGTTGAGCCGAGCCCGTATCGCTTCTTCAGCAGCTTGCCCACCGTCGTCCCCACTTCGCTGCGGGCCAGGTGGAAGGCGAACTGGGCGTGCAGGCACTTGATGGACGCGTGGTTGGCGACGCCGCCGATGCCGGTGGTTTCGAGGGTCTGTCGGTAGCACACGCTCATCAAGCTTGGGCTCCATGTTATCTGCTAGACAGAATGTCTTTCACGTCGATCCCGCACTGCGGGCAGTTAATCTGTTCGATATGGACGCTGTTGAGGTCGCAGTCGCATGCCGGGCAGCGGCACAGACGGCGTCGTTTGTTCTTAGCACGGTCTCGAAAGTAATCCCGGACCGCCCACAACACGCCACCTATGACCCCGTAGATCAATGCGATGACCAGAGCGATCACTAAAATGATTACGAATACAAGTTTAAATGAGAAAAACATAGTCCGAATCCCGGTTTGCTTGTCTAATGCGGCAATCTGATGCCGTAGCGTTTGACGAGCAGCTTGCCCACCGTCGTCCCCACTTCGCTTCGGGCCAGGTGGAAGGCGAACTGGGCGTGCAGGCACTTGATGGACGCGTGGTTGGCGACGCCGCCGATGCCGGTGGTTTGAAGCGTCTGTCGGTAGCCCTCTTCCTCGGCGGCGAGTTTTTCTGCTTCCTTGAGGACCGCCCAGCGTGACCGCGCGTAGAGCTTGTTGTCCGCGAGGTGGGCCTGCATGAGGTTCTCATCGTCGGTGAGTAATCGCTCGATCTCGCCGATGACGCCCTTGTGTTCCAGATGAGCGATCGCGGTACTCAGGGCCGGGTCGACCAGCCAGTACAAAGTCGGGAAGGGCTCCCATTGACCAGCGACTCGGATCAGCGGGAGGTTGATGATGACGCTCGGTCGGCCGGCATCGTCCCGCGCGGCGACACCGACCACCGCGTGGGGTGTCTTGCCCAGGATGCCGGTGACGTAGGTCTCGTCCTCCTGGCTGTACTGCAATGAGCCGGAACGCATCATTGTTCATCCCTTTCGGCTTACTCGGTGCGCTCGATGTAGAACAGCGAGTCCTGTGCACGGGGCCCGACCAGGTGCCAGCTTAGCGGGTGTTTGCTCTCGATCTGGCGGTACTGCTGGAAAATATACTGGCCCCAGGCGTATTGCTGGTCAATATTCTTTTCAATCCGCCGGGTGTCGGTGGATTTGATGAGGCACTGGTTGGCGATATCCCAGGTCGGGTCCAGGCGTACGAGCAGGTGGGCTTCGTGCCACTCGATCGGGTAGCCGTGCACGGCCATGGACGCGGTGGCGACCGAGCCGAGCGCCTGGGTCGGCGCGCTGCTGGGGTGGTGGAACCAGAAGCAGAGGAAGCGGTCTTTCTCGGCGCTGGCCATGTTGCCCCCGCCGGCGATGAGGAGCTTGGCGTGGCTGGTGCGAGAGGGGTCCTGGCCGAGCTTCTTCTTGGCGATCCACATGTCGCGTGTGGTGGCGTCGAACACGCCCACGTGCGGGTAGGCGGTGGTGAGCTTTTGCGTCGCGTAGGAGTGATTGATCGCTGGGCCGGGCAAGGCTTGGTCCGTTGAGGGGTGACAGGTCGGTTATCTTACCGAGCAAGGTGGGGTATGCTGATTGGTGTTGACCTGTCCGATGGAGACTGCGTGATGAGCGAGGCTGCGACAAAGAGCGATCCGACCACCCCGCCGGTGATCGATGGCGTGGTGGACCTGGTCGGCGACGGCTGGGTCCAGGTCAGGCTGCCGGGCACGGATTACCGGCTGCGGCTGGTCCCGGCCGACGGCTTATCGGTCAAGGTCGGCGACAAGGTCCACGGCATCGTCCGGGCCCAGGCGATGCGGATGGACGTGGTCCCCGCCGGCGG
>JBGSTE010000291.1:0-4037 GCA_041736655.1 Phycisphaeraceae bacterium
TGGGCGTCGAAGTTTGAGATAACTTGGAGCGACGTATTGATGACCCATTTCAGACAATCTGTTCCGGGGCGTCGCAAAGCCTCCACCCCGGCCACCCGCCGAAAGCTAATGCTGGCTCTCCCCAAAGGCAATACGGCCACCGGCAGAAGACGAATGCTTATACCAATTGGTCTTAAACTAATTCATGGCCGTGCCGCGCATATGCCAAGTAGTTTTACTGGCTTTGGCGGCAAAGTTTACACAGGCGGCGCCAGACAGATTCATACTGGACCTATTCTTCATATTGCAACGGAGGCTTTATAAATATGGCACCTCGTCTAGTATATAGAAATTCCGATATCCCTGTTGAAATAGGTGATATTGTAATGATCCATCGTCGATTTAGAAAATCGATGCGTGGCATTGTTATAAGTGTCTATGATCCATCAGCAGCAATTGAAGTTAAGGGATCTAATGAATACGGAGTATCTGTTGATTGTCTAGATAAAAGGGGCCGAACATATTGGTTTCCTGGTCAACCAAGCGATGTCCTGGAGTTTGTTGAGCGTAGCTAATTTCTGAACCAAAGAATAGATTTCTCCAATGCCAGACCTTTGCACTTGCCAAACCAACGACTGCGGCCTCCTCGTCGGCTTCGACGCGCGGTACGACCAGGCCGCTAACCGCGGCTATATCCGCCACCTGCACTGCGAGTGCCGCAGCCACCTGTATCCGGGCTTCGACTCGATCGACCGGCTGCTCGAAGTCGAGCGCGGCGTCATCGCCGAGCCGGGCACGGTGGCCGATCTGCCCGACACGATCGACACGGCGATCACGCTGCCCGGCACGGACGAATCCCGGAGCTACACGCTCGACGGCGTGGGCAACTGGCTCCTTGATCCTTCCCCCTTCCCCTCGTCTTCACACAAACAACCCCATCTGCCCGTGCCTGCTGGGTCTGCGGAAGCGATCCGTCCGCAGGGGGCGGATGTCGCGGTTTAGGCCGTAGCGCCGGCAGTAGACGTCGAAAACCTGGCGGATCTGGTCGGCGATGACGCCCTGGCCTCGGCCGCGCTGGCCTTGTTTGGCGTTGTAGAGTTTGCCGCCGTGGACCTGCCGCATCAGCGACTCCACGTGACTGGCCCGCAGCGGGACCTGACGCCAGAGCCAATCCAGAAACAAGTCCTTGAGCTGGTACGGCAGCCGCAACATCACCCACGCCACACGCCGGACCCCCGCATCGGCTACCGCCTCGAGGATCGCGGGCATCTCCTTGTCCGTCAGGCCCGGGATCACCGGCGCGATATTCACCGACACGTTCACGCCCGCCTTGACCAGTTCCCGGATCACCCGCAGCCGGCCGCTCGGCGGGGTCGCGCGCGGCTCGAGCTTACTGGCCAGCACATCATCGAGCGTCACGAGCGTCACCGTCACCCGGCCGGTGTTCAGCGCCGACGCCGCCGCCCACAACTCGGTATCCCGCAGCACCAGCGCGTTCTTGGTCATCGTCGTCACCGGCTGGCCGATGGGCACCATCTCCTCCAGCAGCCGGCGGGCGATGCCGTACTCCTTCTCGATGGGCTGATAAATATCGGTGATGGCCGACATGACGATCACCTCGCCCTTCCAGCTCGGGCTGCATAACTCGCGCACGAGGAGTGCCGGGGCGTCGAACTTGGCGACGAGTTTGGTCTCAAAGTCCAGGCCCATCGAAAAGCCCAGGTACTCGTGGTACGGCCGGGCAAAGCAGTAGATACAGCCATGCTCGCAGCCGCGATACGGATTGATCGTCCAGTCAAAAGGCACATCCGAGGTCGGCGTGACCTTGTTGATCAGCCGCTGCGTCTTGTCCTTGTAGATCGTCAACGGCACGGTGACGGGCCTGCCGTCGCCGCCGTCCCACTGGCGTTCGAGCCGCTGGTGATCGATCGCGTCGCCGAGGACATGCAGGCGTGTGTCTTCAAAACGGTTGCCGGGGTTGAGCCCCGCGCCGCGTTTGTGGGCCGGGCCAGCCGGAAGGGCATCGCGGTAGTCAAAGTCCTGATCGTGTTCGCCTTCTTGCATAGGCGAACATTAACCGTACTTTTATTGGCGTCAAGAGGGAAAAGTTATTGAACGTCACTTAAAGCAAGTCCGGAAACGATCTGGCACATCAGGTGTAGCGAGTCTACGAAATCTGCGATCGCGGACACCGACTTTGCTATCTACGCCCTGCCCCGTGTATCAACGCCACAACCCTTATTTCGTGCTGCTCTTGAAGAACACGATAAAAGACCAGGTAGTCACCGAAGTTGATCTTTCGGCATTCCCAGCCGAGTTCGGCCGAGTACGCCTCATCAACCGGGTGGATCTGCGGCCAGATCGTCAACGCATCCAGCCGTAGGTACAGACGACTAAACCACGCGTTGATCGTCTGCATGGATACATGCTGCTCCAGCAGATAGGAGATCTGCCGATCGACGTCGGCCTCGAAGGATGGCGCAAAGACAAGGCGAAAGTTCATTCCGGTACCGACAGGCCGTAGCGCTTGGCGATGCGCCGCATCGCTTGGTGACCGTCAACGCCCTGCCCCGCCTCGATCTCAGCCAGGCCTTGGCGGATTCGCCGCAGCGCCTGGGCACGCACGCCGGGCTCGGCATCCAAAGCCGAAGCACTTGCAGCAACTTGCAGTGCAAGATCAGCAAACCACGCAGACAACTCTGCTTTGCGTTGGTCAGCCAGGCCGTCCGGGATGGGGACTGACAGTTGATCCATACGGATAGTTTATCGACCCGCGCTTACATGGTCCAGACTTAACTGAAAAATCTGCCTGCATCGAGTAAGCGCTCAGCAAGACAACTTTCCGCAGCAGGCTCGCTGGCTCAACTGCACATCGCCGACCTGATCGAAGCAAGGGACAAAGCTCGAAGTGAGACGCCGGTTAAGTGAATCAGAAAAACGCCACGTCGCCGCGGCCCAGGGACGGGCCGGGGTAGGAGTTGTTGAACATCTGGTCGACGTTTTCGAACTCGGTCTCGGGTTTCCAGATCACTGAGCCGTCGCCGTGCAGGCGGTTCATGCCGGTGAAGAGGGGTACGCGCTCCAGGTGTACGGGCATCCAGGTGTACTCGTTGAAGGCCCAGCCTTTCTTGCCGTGGTTGAAGCGCCAGCCGCCGAGCGGGCCGCCGATGTCCGAGGCGTCGCGATACAAGATGTCGGTCATCCAGACGCGTTCGCTGCCGAGCGAGTCGAGCGAGCTTTCAACCAGGAGTTCCTCGGCCCCGTTGTTGACGACGCCGCTGGGCTTACTCTTGAGGATGCGATCGACGCCACCGAAGTAGCCGTACTGAACTTCGATGAACTGGTGGCCGGCGTTACGGATCTTGTAGAACTGGTTCATCAGGGCTTGATCGACGTCCGGACACAGCGCGATGCCGGTGCCTTCGATCGCGACCGAGGGGCCGCTGAAAGACTCGATGTAGGGCTGAATGCCTTCGATGGACCAGACGTTGGGCTGACTGGGGTCGTTCTCACGTTTACGCATGTCAAAGGCGTAGGCGGTGCTGCCGCGTTCGTGGGCTTTCATGACGATGTCTTTGTGGTCCACGGTGTAGGCCGTGTTCGCGACACCGAGCTGGCGGAGGTTGGACTGGCAGATGGCCAGGCGAGCGGCGGCGCGGGCCTTACTCAGGGCCGGCAAGAGTAGCGCGATCAAAAGCGCGATGATGCTGATGACCACCAGCAGTTCGATGAGCGTGAAGGCGTGGCGAGGACGCATGCCGGACTCCATTTTCTTGATTTGATCCAACCGTTGACTGATCAACAGACATTCTTATTAGATCACAAATACACAGGAAATCAAGGCGAAAACGGGACTGTCACGTTGTCTCGAATCCGGAATTCGCGATGCCATTGCAATGTCCACAAGTCGGAGAGTGGCACGATTCGCGCGCTGCCGTCGGCAAAAACTGCGTTCACGCCCAGCCCCGCGTGGCGGTAGAGGAGGTACCGGGCCATGAGGTTGGACGCGGGCTTGCGGTCCGGCTCGGTGCTCGGCGGGTTGTCGCTGTCGCGGGGCG
>JBGSTE010000304.1:0-2513 GCA_041736655.1 Phycisphaeraceae bacterium
GCGAAAGAAGAGCGCGACGCTGGCGCTGAACCTGCCGGAGACGCTGGACGACCTGACCAAGCGTGACGGCGTCAACGACAAGGCCGGCAAAGGCATGGGCGCCAAGGCGGCGGCGATAAGCCAGGTCGTCGGCCGTGCGCCCTTGGGCTGGTGGGCATCCAAGAGCGTGACGCCCGAGCAGTGGATCGACCTCGCGCTGGCCGGTGAGTGGAGCCAGCCTTTGATCGTCGGCTGGACACAGGCTGCGAATCTGCAGAAGGACCCGGCATGGTCCGCGGCGCTAATTGATCGCGTGTGCCTGCGGCCGCAGGGCAAGCGCGATCAACTGTCGGACCACTGGCGCAGCGAGCGGTTGGCCGAACTCATCGAGTACTTGGATCCGCTAGCGCTGCAGCAACTGGTCGCCCAGCACATGCCCCAGGACGCGGGCAAGCAGTACGCGTATCAGTTCGTCGCGTTGTTGCGGGCCTGCCCCGGGCCTTGGGATATCGGCTTTTCACGGCAGGTGCTGGCTTTCATGCAGCAGGCGGCGCGCAACGCGAACGTCGTGTACGACAACACGCTGCGAACGTTTATTGAAAACGTCGCGTCGGTGCGCCTCGCGATCGAGCTGGCCGACGAAGCCGGCGCGGGCTGGCCGACCGACGCCAAGCACTGGTCGGCGAACTTTGAAGAACTGATCGATCGATTCATCCGCACGGTCGGCCTGCGTCGACAGATGCGTGCCGCATTTCCTGGTCAACCCTAACCCTTGCTCCGGAGCTTGCCTTGAGCCCAACGAAGAACAAGAAGAACGACAACGTGCTGCGCCAGCACGCCGAGCAGCAGTTCGCCCAGGAGCTCGCCGAGCTCGCGAAGGCCGACGACCGTCAGCGTCCGCCGAGCTGGAAGATGTCGCCCTGGGCAGTGGTGACGTACCTGATGGGCGGCGAGTTGGATAGCGGGTTTGTGATTACGCCGAAATACATCGGGAGCCGTCGACTGATGGAGATCGCCGTCGCCACGCTCGCGACAGACCGTGCGCTGCTGCTGCTGGGTGTGCCGGGCACGGCCAAGACGTGGGTCAGTGAGCACCTGAGCGCCGCGATCAGCGGTGACTCGACGCTGCTGGTGCAGGGCACCGCAGGTACGTCGGAAGAGTCTGTCCGCTACGGCTGGAACTACGCGCTGCTCCTGGCCAAGGGCCCGTCGACCGATGCGCTGGTGCACTCGCCGATCATGCGGGCGATGGCGCTGGGGCAGATCGCACGCGTCGAAGAGCTGACCCGTATGCCCGCGGATGTGCAGGATTCGCTGATCACGATCCTGTCGGAGAAGACGCTGCCGATCCCTGAACTGAATGATGAGGTTCAGGCCGAGCGCGGGTTCAACGTCATCGCCACGGCGAACAACCGCGACAAGGGCGTGAACGAACTGTCGAGCGCGCTCAAGCGTCGCTTCAACACGGTGGTGCTGCCGCCGCCGGCCACAGCCGAACAGGAAATCGACATCGTTCAGCAGCGCGTCGCGGCGCTGGGCAAGGCGCTGGAGCTGCCCGGCGAGGTACCGGGCATCGACGAGATCCGCCGGGTCGTCACGATTTTCCGCGAGCTGCGCGACGGCCGGACCGAGGACGGCAAGACCAAGCTCAAGTCGCCCTCGGGCTCGCTGTCGGTCGCCGAGGCGATCAGCGTGGTCAACAGCGGCGTCGCGCTGGCGGGGCACTTTGGCGACGGCGCGCTCAAGGCCAGCGACATCGCGACGGGCCTGACCGGCGCGATCATCAAGGACCCGGTACAGGACACGGTGGTCTGGAAGGAATACCTCGAGACGGTGGTGAAAGAACGCGAGGGCTGGAAGGACTTGTATCGGGCATGCAGGGAGGAGTTGTGATTGAAATGAATCGGGAGGGCGAGGCTCCCGCCGAGCCGCGCTTTTCATCGTACCGCTCGGCGATCGCCTCGCCCTTGCATCGTTTTACATGAACCATGAGTAATCAGCAGGTCCACATCTTCGGCATCCGTCACCACGGGCCCGGCTCGGCGCGCAGCCTGGTCCGCGCGCTGCATGCGCTCAAGCCGGACTGCGTGCTGATCGAGGGCCCGCCCGATGCTGAAGAGGTGCTGCCGCTGGTCGTGCATGAGCAGATGCTCCCGCCGGTGGCGCTCCTGGTGTACGTGCCGGACGAGCCATCTCGCTCGGCGTTTTACCCGTTCGCCGAGTTCTCACCCGAGTGGCAGGCGATGCGCTACGCGCTTGAGCATCAGTGCATGCTCCGGTTCATGGACCTGCCGCAGTGGTTCCAGCTCGCGGAAGAAGATTCGCCGGCGGATGCTGACGCGTCGCCTGAGGACCCGGCTCAGCAGCCGCAAGAAGACAAAGGGCTGCCGGCTGACGCACAGGCCGACGTCGAACCGGTGGCGATCGACGCGGATTCGCTCGCCGGCTTACTGATCCGCAAGGACCCGCTGGGCCAACTCGCCGCGGCGGCGGGCCACAGCGACGGCGAGCGCTGGTGGGACCAGATGGTCGAA
>JBGSTE010000320.1:0-1785 GCA_041736655.1 Phycisphaeraceae bacterium
GGCCCGAGGACCTGATCCCGGGCGTACCCAACTACTTCGCGTCGATGGCCGAGCGCGGCGGCGTGGCCCACCCGATGCTCGTCGCCAGCTTCGATGGTCGGCCGATCAAGGTCGAGTCGCACCCCAAGGCCGGCTACGCGACCGATGCGTTTGACCAGGCGCTGATCCTCCAGCAGTACGACCCCGAGCGTTTGCGCGACGTGGTCTACGGCAAGCAGGAGAAGATGAGCGGCAGCTCGTGGACAACATTTGAAGGCTGGCTGCGCGGCAAAACGGCTTCGCTTGGGCAGGACAACGGCGGGGCGAAGTTCGCGGTGCTCGCTGAGCCGAGCAGTTCGCCGACGCTGTTGCGACTCAAGGCCAAGCTCAAGGCCGCGATGCCCAATGCTTCGTGGGTGACCTACGAACCGCTGAGCCAGGACAGCGTCATCGAAGGAGCCAAGCTCGCGTTCGATGGCAAGGCGGTGCGGACGCAGTACGACGTGAGCAAGGCCCGCGTGATCGCGTGTTTTGATTGCGACTTCCTCAGCGCCCATCCCTCGGCCACGAAGAACGCGCGCGGCTGGGCGGTGGGCCGAAAGAGCGCGGACGACAAAAAGAACCCGACGATGAACCGCATGTATGTGGTTGAGCCGGGGATGACGATCACCGGCTCGGTGGCGGACGAGCGCCTGCCGATCAAGCCCTCGCGCGTGGCGCATGTGCTGGTGGCGGTGGCCGTGGCATTGGGCGTTTCGGCTGGCGAAGCAAAGTTAGAACCTGTCGAGCAGTCTTTTGTCGACAAGTTGGTTGCAGATCTCAAAGCCGGTAGCGGCGCGAGCATCATCGTCGCCGGCGCCAATCAGCCCGCCGACGTGCACGCCCTGACCCACGCGATCAACAAGGCGCTGGGCAACCTCGACAACACGGTGACTTACAGCGACGAGTACGCGGCTGACGATGCTTCGCAGGTTGAGTCGCTCAAGGCGCTGGTGGGCAAGATGGCCGGCGGCGAGATCGACACGCTCTTGATCCTCGGCGGCAACCCGGTGTTTGATGCCCCTGCGGACCTGAAGTTCGGCGAAGCGCTGGCGAAGGTGCCTAATACGATCAAGCTCGGGCTGTATCGCGATGAAACCGCGATCGATTGCCAGTGGGCCTTGCCTGCGGCGACGAGTTTTGAGTGCTGGGGCGATGGCCGCTGGTACGACGGCACGATCGCGGTGCAGCAGCCTTTGATTCTGCCTTTGTTTAATGGGCGCAGCGCGATTGAGTTGCTCGCGGGCGTGCTGAGCGACAAGTCGCTGGCGCAGCCGGCGGGCTATCAGCTCGTGCGTGAGACATTCACGGCTCAGGAGCTACTGAAGGGTGCGAAGTTTGACGAGCACCTGACCGACAAGGGCTACGCGGCCGAGCTGGTGGGCTTTGAGAAAGACTGGCGTCGGGCGGTGCACCTGGGCTTTGTGCCCGGCAGCGCATCGAAGAAGGTGTACGTCGACGCGAAGACGGTAGCGCCCGCGCTTGCAGCGGCTGGTGCAACGGAAGTCGTCTTTAAGCACAGCAGCGTCTACGACGGCCGATTCGCCAACAGCCCGTGGCTGCAGGAATGCCCGGACGCGATCACCAAGGTCGTGTGGGACAGCCCGCTCTTGCTGAGCGTGCCGGACATGTAGGCCAAGGGCCTGATCAACGGCAACCGCGTCAAGATCACTGTCGATGGCAGCGTGGTCGAGGCGACCGTCTTCGGCCAGCCCGGCCAGGCGGCGGGCGTGGTCGTCGCGCAGGTCGGCAACGGACGCAGGCAGG
>JBGSTE010000327.1:0-8006 GCA_041736655.1 Phycisphaeraceae bacterium
AGCGAAGGTCCGGATCGCGTTGACGAGGTTCTTAATCACATCCCGGGGCGATCCGGACCTTCGCTGGCGCTCAGGACCGGCTTCGGGTCGGTGAGACGGAGTTGGTTTGACCGGTTTCGCGGTGTGATGTGTCGTAGCGCATCGACCCGGCGGGCGTCCCTGCTACGCGCCCGGTTACACTGGCGTTACCTCATCTACAACAGGAGCACACCGATGAAGCACACTCGTTTTACCGCCGCCACGCTGGTGGCTGTCGTCTTTGGCGGGGCCGCGCTGGTCGCCGCTGATGTCCGCGAACGCTACATGCAGTGGGAAGTTCACGACACCAAGCGCCCGCTGCCGCCGGTCGTGGACCCCGGCTACGCGGGCACGCAGGAAAAGACCGGCAAGGCACCTTCCGATGCGATCGTCCTCTTTGACGGCAGCAACACCGACGCCCTGCATAAGGGCAACGGCGAAGCGGTCGAATGGCGCATCACCGATGACGGCGCACTCGCCACCGTCCGTGGCAAGGGCGGCGCGCAGTCCAAGCAGTCCTTCGGCGACATGCAGCTTCACGTGGAATGGCGGACGCCCGCGAGCCAGTCCGAAGGCAAGGGCCAGGGCCGGGGCAACTCCGGCATCTTCCTCATGGGTAAGTACGAGGTGCAGGTGCTGGACAACAAGGGCAACGACACCTACGCCGACGGCATGGCTGGGTCGATCTACGGCCAGTGCCCGCCGCTTGTCAACGCCGGCCGGGGCATCGACCAGTGGCAGAGCTACGACATCATCTGGCGCGCCCCCAAATTTGCCGCCGACGGCAAGCTCGTCAAGCCCGCGTATGTTACGGTGCTGCACAACGGCGTCCTCGTGCAGGACCACCAGGAAGTGCTCGGCCCGACCATGCACAAGCAGCGGACCGATTACTCGGCCCACGCCGACAAACTCCCCATCGTGTTCCAGAACCACGGCGAAGAAGCCCACTACCGCAACATCTGGGTCCGCGAGTTGGCACCTCAAGAAGATTGATCCATCGATCAAGCACAAGCACACGATCAACACTAAAACCGCGGCCAATCAGCCGCGGTTTTTTTGATGGATGGTGTGAACAGTAGGGGGACAGGCATTCCTGCCTGTCATTGTGCGTAGCCGTTGCAATCTGAGCACGAAGCGTCAGCGATTGACACGAACGCAAACAAGCTCGGTCACTTGCTGACGCTTCGTGCTCTGGCACGCATCAGGCCGTGGGCCTGACGACAGGCAGGAATGCCTGTCCCCCTGTTCTATTGTTCTTTTTTCCTCTTGCTGCGTGTGCATGAGTAGATGAGCACCAGCATCACCAACCCCGTCGTCGGCTCGGGGACGTTGGAGCTGCTGCCCGGGCCGGTGAAGTTGGCAAAGGCCAGGCCGAAGTCCGCATCGTCGACATCGCCATCCAGGTCGATATCGCCGTTCTCCCAGGGCAGGGCGTTGCCGCCGCTGCCGGGCCCGGTGAAGCTCGCGAACGCCAGGCCGAAGTCCGCATCATCGACATCGCGGTCAAAGTCCAGGTCGCCAAAGCTTGTCAGGGCGATCGTCGTGACCCACGTCTGAAGGTCGGCCAGGTCGACCACTGCATCATCGTTCAGGTCGTACGGGTCGGCCGCTCCGCCGAGGTTACTCAGCAGCAGGTTGTAGTCGGCGGGGCTGATGAGCGAGTCGTTGTTGAAGTCGCCCAGCAGCAGGGCGGCGATGACTTCGCCTGTAAGTTGAACGATCAATTGCTGGGCGGTTGCGCCGGGCAGGAGGGGATCGCGCGCATTGATTGTCCAGGTGGAGGCGAAGCTGCCGAGGGTGGGGGTGAAGAAC
Organism: Phycisphaeraceae bacterium; assembly: GCA_041736655.1. Taxonomy (GTDB): domain Bacteria; phylum Planctomycetota; class Phycisphaerae; order Phycisphaerales; family Phycisphaeraceae; genus JAHQVV01. The sequence continues at coordinate 1,831 of JBGSTE010000327.1, forward strand.
TGGGCCTGTCCCTGCGTGGATTGGCCGGGCGCGACGGTTCCGGTCAGGCCGCTGACATTGAGGAAGAAGTCGCCGGCGGTGAACGTGGTGAGCCCCATGACGAGGTCCGCGGTAAAGCCTGCGGTCGACTGAAGGTTGTAGAGGTTGAAGCTGATGGGCGCTGGTGTGCTGCCCTGCGTGACCTGGCCGAAGTCGATGGTGAGCGTGTTCTGATCGGTGCTGGGGTTAAATGACGCGTTGCTGTGATCGAGCACGTTGAGCTGGGTGGTGATCGTGTCGTTGGCATCATTAGCGCCCCGGCCTGCGCCGCCGGCGGTGGTGATGTCGAGGTTGTCGATCGTTACGCTGCCGGTCTTGAGCCCCGCCGACGCGGTGGTTGCAGCGAGCCCGACGGTGATCGTCTCGCTGTCGGTCGCGTTGGTGTTAAAGGCGTTATATCGGCCGGTCTTGCTGCTCGTCGCGTCGCCGCTGACGCTGATCTGGTAGTACGTTCCGTCGGTGCCGGCCTTGTCGATCGTGACCGCTTGCGAGAGCGAGCCCGTCGCGGCACCGACGAGCACCGAGCCGAAGTTGATGGTCTTGCTGGTCTGGCTGGGGTCCGCGGTGGCGGTTCCGCCGTTGATGGTGACTCGGCTGTCGTTGGCTTGATCGACGAAGACGGACCAGACGTACTCGGGCCGATCGATGAAGGGATTGCGGTTGCCCTGGTAGCTGTCGTAGATGACGTCGTTGCGGCGGAGTTCAAAATCATCTGGCACTGCGGCGTAGTGCCACTCGATCAGCCGGCTGAGGTTGCCCATCGTCGTGCCAAACGACGCGGGGTTGCCGTTGGCTAGTTCGAGATTGGTTGTCAGGCTGTCCGAGGCGTCGTAGCGGACAGCCATGTAGAAGGATTGCCGCGCGACCATGCCCGCGTCGGCGTTGCCGGGGTACCAGTAGGTCGCGCCGGAGTCGGTGACTAAGCCAAAGGCTTGCTGACCGAAGGCCCCGCCGAGGTTGTAGTTGGCGCGGTCGGAGTTGACCTGCGGGTCGCCGGGGCGGAGGTTGTGCAGGTCCGAGTTGTCGTCGCCGGCGTCATCGTTGATGCCTCGGCTGCGTGGCCAGACGTGTTCGCGGTTCCAGGAGATGCCCGAGTCCCAGCCGGGGATCCCCGACGCGGACAGGCCCGAGACATCCAGCGACTGCCGGTCGTAGACGAGGATGATGTTGCTCGGGTCGTTGGGGTCGCGGTCGGTGACCTGGAGGATCGATCGCGCCTCGCTGTAGAAGAAGAAGGTGTGGTCGTCGATGATGTTGTGCAGTTGGCTCTTGAGCGTCGCGCCCGTGCCGGTGGCGGTGCTGTAGTAGTTGGCCGGCGGGTCGTAGGGGCCTGCGAAAGACGGGCACGCGAGCAGCACAGCGAGCAGGAGCGAGAGGGTGTTTTTCATTGGGTTTCTCTCTCCCCGGCGGCGTATTGTACGGCCTGAGCCCGCGTCGTTCTATCGTCTCGCCACGATTTTCAGCCGGCCTCAGTGTTGCATGACCATGCGATAAGATGGGCACTATGAAACGATTTCTCGTCAGCATTCTCGCTGCTTTGGCGGCGCTACTTAGCGGTGCGCCGGCCGATGCACAGGATCTAGCCCCGCCACGCGTCAACGTCATCCTCATGATGGCCGACGACCTGGCGACCCAAGACCTCTCGTGCTACGGCAGCGAGCGGATCAAGACGCCCCGGCTTGATGCGCTGGCCAAGCAGGGCCTGCGCCTGACCAGCTACTACGCCGGCTCATCGGTCTGCTCGCCGTCACGCATGGCGCTGTTGTCAGGCTCGTATCCCGCGCGTCTCGGCTGGCGCTGGGGCGTGATGGGCTACGGCTTTGCGCCCAAGACCGGCATGTCGCCGAAGGTCTACACGATGGCCGAGGCGTTCAAAGACGCCGGCTACCGCACCGCGATGGTCGGCAAGTGGCACCTGGGCGATCAGAACATGTCGCCCGAGTATCAAGGCTTTGACTCGGCCTACTACATCGCGATGAGCAACAACCAGAACCGCGACATGTTCCGCGATGGCAAGCTCGTGCAGAAAGACTGGGACAACCGCACACTCACGCAGACCTTCGCCGAAGAAGCGATCCGCGTGATCCGCGAGGACTCGGACAAGCCCTTCTTCCTCTACCTGCCCTGGAGCGCCCCGCATTTCCCGGCCGAGGCGCACCCGGACTGGCACGGCAAGACCGGAGAGGACAAGCTCAGTCAATACATCGACACCGTGCAGGAACTGGACCACCGCGTCGGCCAGGTGCTCGATGCGCTGGACAAGGCGGGCAAGGCCGACAACACGATCGTGGTCTTCACCAGCGACAACGGCCGCGATGGCAGCCAGGTCGTCAAGAACGATCAGCCGCCGTACAGCGGGATCAAGTGGCAGTCTCGCGAAGGCGGGACGCGCGTGCCGTGCATCGTGCGCTGGCCGGGGAAGATCGCAGCAGGCGATACCAACCCGTACATGGTCAGCGCGATGGACCTGTACCCGACGCTGGCCGAGGCGTGTGGTGTCAAGATCGACCTGCCTGAAACAGCGCAGCAGATGGACGGCATAAGTATCTGGAGCACCGTTGCAGGTGCGGCAGCAATACATCCGCGCCGAGAACTGCTCTACTGGCACGGCAAGGGCCAGGCCACGGCCATCCGCGTCGGCGACTGGAAGCTGATCTTTAACAGCGGCGACAAAGGCGACCCGGACACCACGCAAGGCCCGTTGCTGTACAACCTCGGCGAAGACCCCAAGGAAACAACTGATCTCGCGGCCAAACATCCTGAGCAGGTCCAGGCCATGCTCGCCCGCGCCAAAGAACTGCTGACTGAAATCTACGCCAACCAGACGCCGATCGGCACCTGGGAAGGGGTCGAGCCGCCGGACGCGCCACTCAAGGCCGAAGATGTCTGGGGGCCTTGGATCAAGTAGATTGGAGGCATGATGAATCTCTTATTACAACGCTCTTTGTTACTGGCCCTGCTGCTCGTTGCTTGCTCGGCGTGTTCGTCGCGTGCCTATGCAGAGCCAGCCAAACCCATGAACATCCTCGTGCTCTACGCCGACGACTGGCGTCACGACACGCTGGGCGTCGCGGGCAACCCGGTCGTCAAGACGCCGACGATCGACGGCCTTGCTAAAGAGGGCATGCGCTTCACCCACAACTGCGTGACCACTAGCATCTGCGGCATCAGCCGGGCCACGCTCTACACCGGCCAGTGGATGTCCCGCCACGGCGCGAAGAAGTTCGTCATGTGGGATACGCCCTGGGAAGAGACCTACCCGGGCCTCCTGCGCGACCACGGCTACTACCTGGGCCACGTCGGCAAGTGGCACAACGATCCGTTCCCCAAGGACAAGTACGATTTCTCCACCGTTTACTCCGGCCGGCACTGGTACAACGACACGACCGAGCCCGGCGGCAAGATCCACGTCACCAAGCGCAACGAAAAAGATGCGCTTAAATTCCTCTCTGAACGCCCGAAGGATAAGCCCTTTGCGTTGACGGTCTGTTTCTTCGCGACCCATGCGGAGGACGGGCACAAGGACCAGTTCCTGCCCCAGCCCGAGTCGATGAAGCTGTACGAGGACGTGACGATCCCCGTACCGGCCAACGCGAACGACAAGTCGTGGGAGAACCTGCCGGACTTCTTCACGGAGAAGAACGAGGGCCGCGTCCGCTACAACTGGCGCTTCGATACGCCCGAGAAGTACCAGCGGATGATGAAGAACTACTACCGCATGGCCACGGAAGTGGACACGACCTGCGGCGTCATCCTCGAAGAACTCAAGAAGCAGGGCGTGCTCGACAACACGCTGGTCATCTTCACCACCGACAACGGCTACTTCCACGGCGAGCACGGCTTGGCGGACAAGTGGTACCCCCACGAAGAGTCCATCCGCGTCCCGCTGGTGATCGTCGACCCACGCATGGAGAAGACCAAGGTCGGCACGACCAACGACGAGTTCACCCTCAGCGTCGACCTGGCGCCGACGATTCTCAATGCAGCGGGCATCCCCGCGCCACGGCGGATGCAGGGCCGGGACATCGGCCAACTCTACCGGCCGATCCCGGCGAATGTCCGCATGATGCAGTGGCGACAGGAGTTCTTCTACGAGCACCCCCCGTTCGCCGGCGACCGCATCCCGCCTTCCGAGGCCCTGGTCCGCAAGGACTTCAAGTACATGTACTGGCCCAAGGACAACGTTGAGCAGCTCTTTGACCTCAAGAACGACCCGATCGAGGAAAACGACCTGGCGGGCGACCCGAAGTACGCCGACAAGCTCGCCGAGATGCGTCAGCGTTTCAAGGAGCTCAAGGAAGTGGCGAAGTAGAGAGATGTCAGGCGCGCGATGCTGTGCCATCTTGCTTGGGTTTGGCCTACTCCTTCAAATGGGCGGGTGCGTTCACGCCGACCTCGTCACCCCGCCTATGACCGACGATGCGCCCGCAGCGGGCCTGCGCGTTCGGCAGGTTGCCCCGGAATATCAAGGCACCGAGGTTTACCACGCGCTCTATCTGCCGATCGATTGGAAGCCCGGCCGAACTTACCCCGTCATCGTCGAATACACCGGCAACCGCGCGCCTTTCTGCAACTCCACCGGCGAAGTGAAAGACGCGAACCTCGGCTACGGGCTCACCGGCGGGGAGGGCTTCATCTGGATCACGATGCCGTATGTCCAGCAAGGCGGCAAGGAAAACGCCTTGACCTGGTGGGGCGATCGGCAGGCGACGATCGACTACTGCAAGACCAACCTGCCACGCATCATTGAAGCGTTCGGCGGCGATCCCGATCACATTTTTCTCTGCGGCTTCTCGCGCGGGGCAATCGCGTGCAGCTACATCGGTCTGGCCGACGATGAGATCGCTTCGTTCTGGAAGGGCATGATCACCCACGACCACTTCGACGGGCAAAGGCAGTGGGGCTATGCCGAGGACGATCGAGCGTCTGCGCTCAAACGCCTCGCTCGGCTTAACGGTCGGCCGGTGCTGGTGTGCGGTGTGGGCAGCGACTATCTCAAAGACCACGGCGAGCTGGCCCGGTTTACGTTCCTGCCCGTGCCGGTCGGCGAGATCTACAATATTCCCGAGGGCCCGGTCATCCACGAGCACACGGATCTTTGGATGCACCGTGAGAGTAAGTATCGTGACCGCGCCCGCGCATGGCTGCGGGGTGTGATCAACAAACCTAACTGACAGGGGGACAGGCATTCATGCCTGTCAATCGGCGCAGCCGAATCACGACTCTCATCAGGCCTTGGGCTTATTGACAGGCAGGAATGCCTGTCCCCCTGGTTGTGATTTGGTCTTGGGTCAACTTGATCACATGTTGATTCGACCGCTTGCGGTACACTCCCCATTGATGGATCAGAGGACAACCCCGTCGCGTACGATTTTTTTCTCCGCCTTTGAGCCCAGCGGTGACATGCTGGCGGCGCGGTTGATCGGGGAGCTGCGTCGTCGTGATCCGTCGCTGCGGTTTACCGGCTTCGGCGGGCCGATGATGCAGGCGGCGGGGGCCGAGCTGGTTGAAGTGACGACCGAGCACGCGGTGGTGGCGCTGGGGGCGTTGGGTCAGGTCCAGACGCACCGTCGCCGGCTGCACGCGTTTGAGAATTATCTGAAGCAAGTCGACATCGCCGCGCTGGTGCCGGTGGACAGCCCGGCGGCGAACTGGTCGGTGTGCAAAAAGGTGCGACGCCATCGGCCGGCCGCGAAGATCGTGCACCTGGTGTGCCCGCAGATCTGGGGCTGGGCGAGTTGGCGGGTTCGGCGACTGCGGAACCTGACGGACAAGGTGCTGTGCCTGCTGCCCTTTGAGCCTTCCTGGCTCGATGAGCGTGGCGTGCCGGGCGTGTTCGTGGGCCACCCGGTGTTTGAAGATGCGCCCAAGCTGCTGGCTGAGCCTGTTGCCGACGACCTGCCGAAGGTGCAGGGCGAGGGCGGGTTTCGGTTGGCGCTGATGCCCGGCTCGCGTGGTGGTGAGCTCAGGAAGAACTGGCCGACGATGCTGGCGGTGTTTCAGCAGTTGCGGTCGACGACTCCGGGGCTGGTGGGCGTGGTGGCGGCGCGGGAACAAAAGGACGCTGACGCGCTGCGTGCGATGACGCCGGGCGATTGGCCGGCGGCGCTGACGGTGGTGGGGGGCCGTACGCCGCA
>JBGSTE010000337.1:0-2569 GCA_041736655.1 Phycisphaeraceae bacterium
AGCCCCGCGTCCTGCTGCTTGAGGATCGAAACGATCTGCGTCTCACTGAACTTGCTGGTCTTCATCTAAAGGCTCCTTGGGTTAGCGATTCTAAGGGGAGCCTCTACTTTTAATCAGGGCAATTTTGTGGGGGGATTACACAACGACAAGCGGGTTATCGACAAACCGCTGGTCCTGAAGGGCATCGTTGACCACCATGACTTCAGTTTGCAGGATCGCGTGGCCACAGAAAGAGATATCGCGCGGGGTTTCGCACGCTTCGAGACCGCACTTGGCCTTGAACCACTGCCGGTCATCATCGACCAGGCTGATCAGGGCCATGGGCACGTTAAAGAGCCGGGCCACGACCTTGACGATCTCATCAAACCCCCGGGCCGAGGGCGTGTCGAGCAGGTCATATGACTTCAGCGCCCGCAGACGTTCCGATTCATTGGCGGGTTTTGGTGCTGCCTGCATGTCAGGTTCATCGGCCAAAACAAAAGCCTACTCAACCCGCGCGGGCCTCCGATAAGACCTGCCCGCGGAAAGCGGCGCAACGGGTTAGCACGGGTTGGCTCGCCGGGCGCGAACCGCCAGCCCACGCACTCACGACCCGGCCGACTTGATCCGTTTAAGCGCCCGCGTCTGGTAGTCCGCGCTCAGTTCGCAGCCCAGCCAGTCACGCTTGAGTTTGTTGGCGACCGTCAACGTCGTGCCGCTGCCGGCGAAGGGGTCGAACACCAGATCACCTGCGTTGCTGCTGGTGAGGATGATCCGCTCCAAAAGCGCCTCGGGCAGTTGGCACGGGTGCCACTGCTCACGCTCCTTGAACGTCCCGCAGAGCCGCGAGATGTACCACGTGTCGCTGTCGGCATCGAAGTAGCCGCCGGGCGCAGACTCCAGCGAAAACGACTGAGGATCGGGTTGATCCTTCTTGGACTTGCTCTTGCCGTTTGATGCTGCAAGCTGTGAAAACAGGCCCAGCTCCGCCGCGTCCGGGTCGTTCACCGTGTCGATCAATCTTGCCGACGCATCGATCGCGTCCTGCGGCCGCTGATACCAGTCCTTGCTGCTGGGGAAGCGCTGGTACCACGTATCGTCCGGCAGCTTGCCCTTGGGGTTCTGTCGCACGTCGGCGTAGGTCGTCATGCGCGCTGAAGGCACGGCCACGGCATCATAATTAAACGTGAACGGCGGGCTGCTCGTCAGGTCACTCAAGGGCTTGCCGTGCTTGTTCACCGCCGCGCTGCCGACGCAGTAAAAGAGGTGCGCGTGGCTGCGGTTGAACTTGATCTTGCAGCGCTGGCCGAAGGTGTAATGCCAGATGATCCAGTTGCGAAAAAGCAGCTTACCCTGCTGCTGGAGCTTTTTGAGGTGGATGCGTGTCTCGGCCGCGTACTCATCGCCGATGAGGATGTACATCGACCCGGTGGGCTTGAGGAGGTCCGTGGCCGCGTCGATCCAGTCGCAGGTCCACGCGATGTACTTGTCGCAGTCGAGCGTGTCCTGGTACTGGTCGTACTTGAAGCCGATGTTATAAGGCGGGTCGGCGAAGACCAGGTCCACACTGCCCGCCGGCCAGGCGCGCATCTGCTCGATGCAGTCGCCGAGCACGATGGTGTTGCGGTCGATTTCGACAGGGGTTTGCTTGGTCTGGGTTTGCAGGGTTGTCATGCAGGCGATTGTAGCTCGCGCGTTACACTGGCGCTGCGGAGGATGCGACAAACCCCCGGCTCGGCAGGCGCCTCGCCCTCCCCTTCCATCGGGCAACAACCATGCGACAACTTTTCAACAACCCGCTCTGGCTGATCCTTAGCTGCTTGCTCCTCGTTGGCTGCGGCGGTGAGGAGTCGGCCAAGCCCGCGTCTTCGCCGGAGAACACGCAGGGCCCGCCCACACGGGCCGAGGTCGTCGTCGAGCCCAGCCAGCAGACGCTGACCATCGACGGCCAGCCCCGCGACTCGGCCGCGCTGGTGCGTGAACTCTTGGCAGACAAAACGATCGCCTACCCGGATGCCTGCACGATCACGATCGATGACCCGTTCGAGCCGGTGACACGCGTGCGGTTCTGGGTTGATGTCGCAACGACTGAAGGCGTGCTCGGCCCGGAGACCGCCAAAGACCTTGCAGCAAAAGCATACGACGCGCTCGCCAACGCGTTTAATCAACAAGCCCAGGCAGCGCTCAGCGGCGAACTGGCAATGACAGAACAAGCCGCGGAAAAAGTCCGGCAGCAGGTCAGCGAGCTTCAAACACAGACCAGCACCTACATCCAGAGCCAGCAGGGCCTGCCGCTGACCGATGAGTCGCGCAAGCAACGGCGATACTTCGACGTGATGATGCAGCGGGCGCTTGAAGAACAGATCGCCCTTGAAAAATCCATCGAAAAGCTCAAGCGCCAGGTCGAACGAGGCCAGTTCGTTACGCTCCAGCGCATCCGGTGAAACACAGGCCGCTGCGATAGGATCAATCAATGCCCAAAGTCGTCATCACCGAAACGCTCGATCGAATCTGCGCCGACTGGCTCGCTGAGCGGGCTGAGGTGCACTGGCACGCGCACGACAAGCCGGGGCTCGATGCCGTGCTGCAC
>JBGSTE010000354.1:0-4696 GCA_041736655.1 Phycisphaeraceae bacterium
GACCGGCTTCTCCGCCTTCTCTTTGGCCCGCTGCTCACGCGATTCCGCCCGCTGCTCACGCGAGCTAAGCCAATCCGAAACCCACTCGGGCACCGCCGCCTCCGCGATCTTCTCCGGCTGCTCAGCCCATATCAGCATCAACCCGATCGCGTGCTTGCACGGAAATTTACGGCTTGGGCAACTGCACTTAAATGCCGGCTCACGCAGATCCAAACGCACCTGGTAAGGCTTGGCCCCGCTGCCCTGGACCTCACCCCAAAGTGCCGAGCCGCTCCGCCCGGTGTTGCTCCACTTGCCCGGCTTGGCCTGTGCCTGCCCCGCCTTGGCCGACGCCGCATCCGGTGCAAGACCCATCACACGCTGAGTTGTCCAGACCTCGGACATCAGGGTTGCCCCGCTGGGAATGATGCTCGACCCGTACTGCGGAAAGATTGTAACGCGGTGAACAGCCCGATGAGATGTCAAAAATGCGATCATGCAAAACTTATCAATGGATCTGATAGCGACAGCGGGTGGGCCACTGATCAGGCCGTGGCAAGGCCGCTGCGTAATCACGCGAGCAACTATGCGACAACATTTTGATGGCCTTGTGCTTCGTACAAACCCGCCCGCGTGGTAGACTTATTCTTTAAGTACCCCGGCGGCACAGCAGGGCGGTTCCGCGAAGCATGTCAACTCAATCGATTCCCGTGTACAACAGTTATGAGCGGTCGGCCTTTGGCAATTCACCCACTCGCGTCTGGGCCTGAGCATGAGCAGACGAATCGCCATCTTGTGCGTCCTCGGCGTATGCCTGGTCCTGTTGGGTTCGTTGTCGCGTGGTCCGTTTTCAGACTCCGCCGATGCATGGCAGGCGGTCGAACAGGCCGACGGAGCAGTACCGGAATTCGTGGCGATGATCGATCAGTACTGTACGGATTGCCACAATCCGTTAGATAAGAAGGGCGGGTTTGATCTCGAGGGAATTCTAGGCGCGGACCTCGCTTCGCAGGCTGCGGTCTGGGAGAAGGTCTTGCAGAAAATTGATGGCCGACAGATGCCGCCCGCGAACTGGCGTCGGCCGACCGAGCAGGGGTACAGGGCGATGTCCTCGCACCTCACAAGCTTGCTCGATCAGGCCGCGCGTGATCGGCCCAACCCCGGGCGGACCGACACGTACCGACACCTCAGCCGGACCGAATATCAGAACGCGATCCGTGACCTGCTGAGCTTGGATATCGACGCGGCGGCGCTGTTGCCGCCGGATGAATCCAGCCACGGGTTTGACCATATCACGGTCGGCGACCTGACACCGGTGCTGCTGTCGCGCTATGTGCAGGCGGCGCAGAAGATCAGTAGACAAGCGATCGGCTCGGCAATCAACAGCCCGCAGGGCACGACCTACCGAATCCCCGCCGACCTGACGCAGGAATACCACGTCCAGGGCCTGCCCCTGGGCACGCGCGGCGGGGCGCTGTGGAAGCACACCTTCCCGCGCGACGGCGAATACGAGGTGCAGGTCCGCCTTATGCGTGACCGCGATGAGTTCGTTGAGGGACTCAACGGCACGCATCACCTGGAGGTTCTGGTCGACCGGGCCGTCGCCGCGAGCTTTGAGGTGGCTAAGCCAAAGGAACCGGTCCCGAATCATTTCGACGACGCCAAGCTCAACGCAAGGATCAAGGTCACGGCCGGGCCGCACGATGTCGGCGTGACGTTTGTTGATAACGGCAACCCGCTTGAAGAAACCCGCCGACAGCCGCTGAACGCGCACTTCAACGCTCACCGCCACCCGCGGTTATCTCCAGCGGTGTACCAGGTCTCGATCACCGGGCCATTTGCCGTCGAGGAGGGCGTAGACCAGGCGACGCAGTCCCCGAGCAGGCGACGGATCTTTGTGACCTACCCGCAGGATCGGTCGCAGGAAAGGTCGGCCGCACGTGAGATCATCGCATCGCTTGCACGCCGGGCATATCGACGGACGATCGATGAGGCCGATCTTGAAAAGCCGATGGGCTTCTTCGATGCTTACCACGAGAAGGAAGGCTTCGAGGCGGGTATCGAGATGGCGCTCAGCGCGATCCTGACGAGCCCGCACTTTCTCTTGAAGATCGAGGCAGACCCCGCGCACGCCAAGCCGGGAGAGGCGTATCGCCTCAGCCAGTTCGAGCTGGCCTCGCGTCTGTCGTTCTTCATCTGGAGTTCGATCCCCGACGAGGAACTCCTCGAGCAGGCAGAACTGGGCAACCTGGCCAAGCCCGATGTCCTTGAAGCGCAGGTTCGGCGGATGCTGGCCGACGAAAAAGCGCAGTCGCTGGCCACGAATTTTGCGAGCCAGTGGCTGCACCTTCGCAACCTCGATTCACGGACACCCGACGCGCGGCTGTACCCGGACTTTGATGAGAACCTGCGTCGGGCCATGCGTCGGGAAACCGAAATGAATTTTATGGAGATAATCCGCGAGGACCACAGCGTCCTGAGCCTGATCCGGTCGGACCACACGTACCTGGATGAAAGGCTCGCGCGCCACTACGGCATCCCGCACGTCTACGGCAGCCGGTTCAGGCGGGTCGACCTTGCAGAGGACAGCCCGCGCGGCGGACTGCTTGGGCAGGGCAGCGTGCTGACGGTGACGTCGTACGCGACGCGCACCTCGCCGGTGGTGCGTGGCGACTGGGTGCTTAAGACGCTGCTCGGGACGACTGTGCCGCCTCCGCCGAAGGATGTGCCCTCGCTCGACAGCGTGATCGATCCGGGGCTGACGGTGCGTGAGCGCTTATCGATTCACCGAGAGGACGCGGCGTGTGCGTCGTGCCACAACCTGATGGACCCGATCGGCTTTTCGCTCGAGCATTTTGACGCGGTCGGGCGTTGGCGCGAGCGCGACGCAGGCCAGGCGGTGGACGCGTCGGGCGAGTTGCCCGACGGCAGCAAGTTTGTCGGCGTGTCGGGTCTCGAGGCGGGTATCCTCGCGAATCCGGATCGCTTCGTGACGGCGATGACCCAGAAGATCATGACGTTCGCGCTGGGCCGCGGCGTCGCGTATTACGACGGCCCGGCTGTGCGTCGCATCGTAAGTCAAGCAGGGGAGCGCGACTACCGCTTCTCGCAGATCGTGCTGGGCATCGTCAAGAGTGAACCCTTTCAGATGAGGCGAGCGCAATGAACTACATCACGAAAAAGGCCATCTCACGGCGAACGGTGCTGCGCGGCATCGGTGCGGCGGTCGCGCTGCCGCTGCTGGACGCGATGGTGCCCGCGGGCTTCGCCTCTTCAACGGCCGCGGTGAAGCCTGCCAAACGCCTGAGCTATGTCTTCATGCCGATGGGCTGCGACCACAGCCGCTGGACACCCGCGACCGAGCGACTGGACCAGCTCCCGTACATCCTCGAATCGCTCGCGCCGGTCCGTGAACAGGTCAACATCATCAGCAACCTCGAACTCGCGCTGGCCTACCCCGGCTCGCACGCGACATCGAACTCGGCCTTTCTCAGCTGCGCCCGCGCCAAGCAGACCGAGAGCACCGACTACCTGCTGGGGACCACGGCCGACCAGATCGCTGCGAAAACCATCGGACAGGCCACGCAGCTCCCCTCGCTGGAACTGTCCATGGACATGATGCAGACCGTCGGCCAGTGCGACAACGGCTACGCCTGCGTCTACCAGAACAACCTGTCGTGGTCCTCGCCGACAACGCCCTTGCCCGCCGAAGCGCACCCCCGGCTGGTGTTTGAGGCCCTGTTCGGCGAGGGCGGCACGGCCGGCCAGCGTCGCGCGGCGCTCGACAAGCAGGCAAGCCTGCTCGACTCGATGGGCGATGAGATCAACAAGCTCAAGCGCGAAGTTGATAACAACGATCGCAACCGCGTCGACCAGTACCTCACCTCCGTGCGCGAGATCGAACGTCGCATTCAGAAGGCCCAGGCAGCGATCAACGAAAACGACCTGCCGGACCTCGAACGGCCGATGGGAGTGCCCGAGTCTTACGCAGACCACGCGCGATTGATGTTTGACCTGCAGGTCTTGGCGATGCAGGGCGATATCACCCGTGTCATCACTTTCCAACTGGCACGCGAAACCTCCAACCGCAGCTACCCCGAGATCGGCGTGTCCGAGTCTCACCACCCCTTGTCGCACCACGGCGGGGACCCTGTGAAGATCGAAAAAATGGCGAAAATCAACCGCCTGCACGTCTCACTCTTCGCCGAGTTCCTCAAGAAACTCAGCGACACGCCCGAAGGCAACGCAAGTCTCCTGGACAACACGCTGTGCCTGTACGGCAGCGGCATGGGAAACCCAAACAAGCACGATCACCACAACCTGCCGACGATCGTGGCGGGCGGTTCCGCCGCGGGCATGAAGGGCGGCAGGCACATCTCGTACGACAAGTCCACTCCGCTGGCCAACGTGCACTTGACGCTGCTGAACCGTGTGGGCGTCGACCTCGAGCAGTTCGCCGACTCGACGCAGGCCGCTGACGAACTGTTCGAGCTTGCGCCGATGTAGACCGGCGAGCAACCCTTTATCCATGTTTAAAACCATGACTCTCGCGATATATCCAAGTCGACTCTTCAGCCTGCTGCTCAGCGGTTTGGTATCGCTTGCGCTGGCTGGCACAACGCAGGCAGCAGAGCCGATTGCAGACTCGGCACTGGCAGACGCTGTCGAACTGCAGGACGCCGATGAAGTGGCGCGGCTGATCAAGGACGGCGTAGAC
>JBGSTE010000366.1:0-2388 GCA_041736655.1 Phycisphaeraceae bacterium
CGCCCGACGGCTTCGGCGTCGCACACGCTGGCTCTTCTGGCAACTTCGTCGCCAACGCGACCGGCGAAGACTCCGCCGCGGTCAGCTATGAACAGGGCGGCCGGATGCAATGGGTCGGTGTGGGAAACTTCCCCTTTAACCGAAACATCACCCGTCAGCTCAAGCCGACCCCTTCTTCCAACGAGTGGTGGCTGAGCATCCAGGTCAATCGCCTGAACTGGACCGGTACCCCGGCCAACAACACCCAGGTCGTCGGCGGGTTTGTCAATGCCGCGGGCCTGGGCCTGCAAGTCGGCTACGACGACCTTTCGGACGACGGCCTGCCAGAACTGGTCCTCCGCTCCGGCGGCGTTTCGTCCTCGGCCACCACAAGCCTGAAGACCGACGCGGCTTCGAACGACAACCAACTGGTCATCGTACAACTGCTGGTCAATCAGGCCGGCGACGATGTGATGAACATCTGGATCGACCCCACGAGCGTCCTGAACCCTGCGGACCTGTCGATCACCAACCAGAACATCACCGACTCGCTGACGCCCTTCACCCAGTCCAAGTACGAGTCGCCCGGCCAGTCGGGTGTGGTTTACTTTGACGAAGTGCGTCTGGCCACAAGCCTGCTGGGTGCGACCGGCGTGCCCGAGCCGACCTCGCTGGCGCTGATGGGTCTGGGCACCCTGCTGATTGCCCGGCGTCGTCGCGGCTGAATCTGAATTGTTTTTCATCGGTGTCCCCGGTTATCGCCGGGGTCACCGTTTCCCTTACCACCCCCGGACCGGAGCCAAGAGAATGTACCGCACCACAAAAACACTCAGCGCCGCCCTCTCGATCCTCGCAGGCGCGACCACCGCACAGGCCACGCTCGTGGCTTATGACCCCTTCCTCACCGGCAGCGACCGTGCGGCCGGGCAATACGACCCCGGCGTTGACATGCGGACCATGGGCGCCGCCGCGCTGGGCTGGGTCGGCACGCAGAGCATCGACGGCTTTGGCGTCTCGCACGTGGGCTCGACGGGCAACTTCCAGGGCAACGCGCTGGGAGAAAACTCTGCTGTTGTCAGCTACGAACAGGAAGGCCGGATGCAGTGGATCGGTGTGGGCAACTTCCCGTTTAACCGCAACATCACGCGGCAACTGAACCCCACCGGCGACTCGAGCGAGTGGTGGATGAGCATCATGGTCAACCGTCTGACCTGGCTGGGCGTGCCTTCGGCTAACACCTACATCGTCGGCGGCTTCACCAACGTGGCGGGCAACGGTATCCAGATCGGCTACGACGACTCGGCCCATGACGATGTGCCGGACCTCGTGCTGCGATCCAACGGCATCAGCACCGTCCTCACCGCCGACAGCCTGCCCAACGACAACCAACTCATCATCGTCCAACTGCTCGTCAACCAGTCGGGCAACGACACGATGAATGTCTGGGTTGATCCGCAGGCCTTGAGCGCGAACACGCCGGCGAGCCTGAGCATCACCGATCAGGACCTGACCAGTTCGCTCGCGCCCTTTACCCAGAGCGCGTACTCCTCGCCGGGCCAGTCCGGCGTGGTGTTCTTCGATGAAATCCGCCTGGCGACCAGCTTCGAGTCCCTCACGGGCATCGTCTCCTTCGACCCCGCGGACCTGGACCAGGACGGCGACGTCGATGATGCGGATTTCGGCATCGCGTTTGCCGCCTTCACAGGCCCCGGCGGCGTGAGCACTTCGCCGGCGGACCTGGACAACGACGGCGACGTCGACGACGCGGACTTCGGCATCGCGTTTGCCGCCTTCACCGGGCCCGGCGGCGGCGCGGTGGTGCCCGAGCCCACAGGCCTGGCGATGCTGGGTCTGTATGGGTTGCTGGTTGCCCGCAGACGGCGTAATTGATCCGACCCCCTTTTAGGTCTGGTCTGGGCCAACGCTCGGATCGGGCTTTTTCGACGCGATCAGACAAGGGATCTTTATGCAACGTTCTCTCCGCTGTGGCTTCACACTCATCGAACTGCTGGTGGTCATCTCGATCATCGCGCTGCTCATCGCGATCCTCCTGCCGGCCCTGGGCGCAGCACGCAAGTCCGCCCGCACGGCACAATGCGCCAGCAACCTCCGCGGCATCGCGCAGTCGCTGACGATCTATGCCGCCGACTACAAGGACAAGTACCCGCCGAACTTTTCGCGCGACCTTGTCAACGGCGGACTCGACCAGTGGTACAACGAGAGCCGTATCGGCAAGTATCTGCCCGACGAGGGCAACACCACGTCGGCCTCGATCGACGGCTACATCATGGTCTGCCCGCTGGACCAGGACGCGGGACGAACCTACGCGATGAACGCGCGCGCCAGCGCCGATGCCACGGGCTCGCCACCTAATGGCGGCGGCTACAACGGCAGCGGCGGGCGGGCCTG
>JBGSTE010000384.1:0-2387 GCA_041736655.1 Phycisphaeraceae bacterium
AGAACACCGGCCACTTCACCTCGCTCTTCTGGGATGGCCGGGCCGCGACGCTCGAAGAACTCGTCCTGGCGGTGATCCAGAACCCAAACGAATTGCACGCGGACCTGGCCAACGTCGAACAAATCATCGGCAAGAGCGACGAGTACCTCGCGCGATTTGAAAAGGTCTTTGGTGACCGGGCCGTGACCTCCGACCGCATCGCGCAGGCCGTCGCCACCTTCTGCCGAACGATCAACAGCGAACGCAACAACCTCGACCGCTTCATGGCCGGCGACTACGACAAGCTCTCCGACTCGGCCGTGCGCGGGCTGCACCTCTTCCGCAACGAAGCCCGCTGCGTCAACTGCCACCACGGCCCGCTCTTCACCGACAACCTCTTCCACAACGTCGGGCTCTCAGCCTACGGCCAGGAAAAGTTCGAAGACCGCGGCCGCTGGCACATCACCAAAGACGTCAAAGACATGGGCGCGTTCAAGACGCCGTCGCTCCGCAACATCACCAAGACCGCGCCCTACATGCACCACGGCCGATTCACCCTCGAAAACGTCCTGAACCTCTACAACGTCGGCATGCCCGAACTCAAGCCACGCAAGGGCCAGGAGAACGACCCGAACTTCCCCATCAAAGACCCGCTCATCAAACAACTGAACCTCACCGAAGCCCAACTGGCCGACCTCAACAACTTCCTCGAAACCCTCGAAGAGAATCGCCGACGCATCGACCCGCCAACGCTGCCGAAGATGGATTAGGACTTTCGTAAATACACCCGAAGCCCACGGAGTGCCCGCTTTGGGGCACGCCGTGGGTCGCAACCCACAAAAATCCCAACCCCGCGCTTTGCGTTCAAACAAAACCCCATAAAATACTTTCCATGCCCGTGATGCGCCCATCACATTCCGCCCGCAACACCGCCCGCCCGTGCGCCAGCGAGACGCACCCAATCGCCGGTCAGCACCAAGCCATAACCGCCGCGTCACCACGCGGGGGCGAACCGACACCCCACCGACGATCCGGCCCCGATCAAAAGACGCGAAACATCCTGGCATTGCCCCGTTTCAGACAGCACGCTCCGGGGCGTCGCAAAGCATCCTCCCCGGCCACCCGCTGCCCAAACGACTCCCGACCCCTTTTCCGTCCCTATTGCATTTTCTTCACAGCATTATTCATGTGCGGATGTTGCAGTGGGAATAGAGATGTTATGCATAGCCATGATGAAGGTAATACGATCAAGCTTTATAATGCAGCCATATCCGCTATTAAGTCTGAAGGCTTGTCGCCAGATTCATATGTAGTTTCATCGATATCAGATTCTCATCCTGAGGGTGAAGTGGTTTTTCATTTTTTAGACCCTTATGCAGATGTACGTGGTTGGCCAGCTCATTTTTCAGTTGCAGTTTTTCGTGATGGGCGTACTCAGTTGATGAAAGGTCGATAGAAAGGCAGATTCAACTCCGTGGGTCAAAAAGGGGTCGAAAGGGATCAAAAAGGGAGGGTCAAAAAGGGGTCGGGAGTCGTTTTAGACGCGAAAACAGGGTCGTAAAAACGACTCCCGACCAGCTCAGTTACAACCCTTCCAATTGTGATGAGCCGAACCCGACTGGCAACATGGTGATGAGGGTCCCGGCGCTCAATGCGAGAGGGTTGTAACAGAGCCCTCCCGACCCCTTTTCCGACACCATGTAAGGTTACATCGTGCCCCACGCGTTAATAAGGATGCCTATTATAGATGCGTACATCAATTTGGGAATATACTGTCGCCTTGGCAAAGTCAAAATATGGAATCCGTCATGAGAAGCAAGTTGTTAAAGTGGTTTGGGATCATAGGATTTATTTCTGCATCATTCTTGCTTTTTTTGGTTCATCCGCTCCCTGATGGACCAGCTATGCTTCAGGGTGCACCTGATGCCTCGCGAATACTGCAGGATCATCCACACGAAACAGAAGTGGTAATTTCGACAGATGTTCTTCAGGCGGTCCTTGGAGACGTCCAAAGACAAAGAAGTTATTTTCTGTCCATGCTAATGAAGTCAATATTCTTTAATATTACATGTCTAATTCTGTTTTTTATTCTTTATCGAGTAGGCGTTGGTAACAAGAAATCTACGGCCAGGGAATGAGTTCACCTCCCGCCTTGGGCTTTGAACGCCTATTAACCTCCTTCGTCGTACCCAGGTCAAAAAGGGAGGTCAAAAAAGGGTCGGGAGTCGTTTTAGACGCGAAAACAGGGTCGTAAATACGACTCCCGACCCCTTTTTGACCCCGGCGGGCTATTCTCAGGCGGACGCGTCGAATCTTGCTCGGCTCGCTAGGGAGCAGCGCATCCGGTTTAATATCCAAGAAAGCGCACCGGTACGACACATCCCGGGGGCCATGGGTCAGTCGCAACC
>JBGSTE010000402.1:0-3303 GCA_041736655.1 Phycisphaeraceae bacterium
ACATGAACTGCCCGTTGACCATGTAGTCCAGGTGGATCGTCGAGCCCTTGAGGTTCGCGTCCATGTCGGTCAGGGAGCTGGCGAGGTTGATGAGCAGGGTCGCGCCGTGGGCGGCGAAGTTCTGCATGCGCGAGGCGATGACGGACCAGATGGCGTCGGAGATATTGACCGAGAAGACCAGGAAGGCGATGGGGAACCAGAGGACCCGCATCATGGCCGGGCCAAGCAGGAGGAGCACGACACCAAAGAGCGTGGTGATCATGCTGTAGCCCTGGGCCATGGGGTTCCGCAGGAGCAGCGAACCGATGATGTAGCCGGTGATGCCGAAATAGATAAACGCCAGACCTGCCGGGCAGACGCGTCGCGGCGTGGCCATGAGCCGTTGCCGGTGCAGGCTGATGTAGTAGAGCGAGATGAGGGGGATGATGAGTACGTGCGACCAGTCGGGGTCGCGCATGCCCAACTTCGCGGTGTAGCGGAAGAAGTGCCAGTGCAGAGCGAGGAAGAGCAGGCCGAGCACGGCAATCCACAGCTTGCCGGTCTTACTCACAAGAACAGACGATCCTTGGGCCTGCGCCAGGTTGGAGACCGGTGTGCTGGTCATGTGCTCGTAACGTCCTCCGTAGACGTCATCGCTGGGTGTCTGTACGCCTGCTGCCTGAGCAGGGTCAAGCCACCGGGGAACCGTCTGGGTCGTCCGTGACGCGAATGAATTTGAGCGAGCCTGATCGCTCGGGCTGATACCGGACCCTCCGTCGCCGGTTAAAGCAAGGCCCGGCGGTCAGGCCAGGCCTTGCGAAAATTCATCTGAGAACCGATCTTTCCGCGTCCAGCCACGACATTGTAGAGGCTGATACGACCCCGGTCGGTTGTGGGATCGCGCAAATCAGTTACGGGTTTGTCAATTATTGGTCCCTGAAAATATTGGCGGCGAAGTTGCGGTCGACCACGAAGCCAAACCCGTACGTCATCCGCAGCCCGTTGCGGAACACCGCCAAGGGCAGGGCGGCACCGCTGCCGCCGATGTTGATGATGTCGTTCTGCTTGAGGTAGATGTCCGGCTCGGTGCCGTTGGCAATGGCCCGCAGGTCCAGGCGGACGATCGCCTGTTCCGAGTCGCTGAGCTGGCGGACCAGGTCCACACGCTCAGGCCAGGCCAGGCCCGACAAGCCGCCGGCCGACGCCACCAGGCGGTACAGCGTCAGCTCCTGCTCGCCGGGGATCGTGTACGCACCGGGCCGGCTGATCTCACCCATCACGTACACGAAGCCCGCGTTGGGGTCCGGCACGCTGATCACATCGCCCGGACGGATCACGACGTTGTATCGCATGTCCCCGTCCTTGAGCTTCTGGAACGGGATCTCGATGATCCGCTGCGTCACGAGCTTGCTCAGTTCTGACAGGGCCTGGTCATCTTCATTTGAGGAGCCAGCCGTCGCCGAGCTCTCCGCAGGGCCGCCGCTCTTGACCCGCACCCACTTGCCATCGACGTAGACCCACTGGCCCTGGTCGGTGGGGGTGTCCAGGCTCTGCTCGACTCCCGTTGGCGGGGCCGGCCGATCCTTCGGGCCGGCGTTGTCCAGGCCTTTGTCGATCCCTTCGAGCAGGTTGCTTGGGTCTTCCGGAGCAGGTGCGTTGTTGTTGCCCCCGCCTTCGACAGGCGTCGAATAATCGCCGGTCACCGAAGCGTCCAGCGCCGCCTGCCGGATCAGATACACCCGGCGGGTTCGGCCGGGGATACCGCCAGCGATGGTCAACGCCTCGATAATCCGAAAGTCAGGCTTGGGGATGATGTACGTGCCCGAACGCGTGCCGCCCTGCGAGGACTGCACAAACACGCTGTACGTGTTCTGACGCGAGTCCAGCAACTGCACCGTCACCGTCGCATTACGCAGCTTGTTGTCCTGATCCAGCTTCGTGGCGATATCACGCTCAAGCTGGCTGGGGCTTCGGCCGGCCGCCTTGATCGGGCCGATGATCGCCAGGCGGATGTCGCCGGTCTCCGTGACCCGACGCTGCTGGTTGTCGTCGACGCCGGGGATACGCAGCTCGTACACCGTCACCAAAAGCGTGTCGCCTGGCCCGATGACGTACTCGCGGTTCTCGGGGATCAGGTCCGTCGGCCGAACACGGTCCGTCGGCAACTGAGCGCTCGAATCGCCTTCAATAATGCTCACGCGATCGATGATCGGCATGAAGCTCGGCGTCGGCTCCCATCGGCCTAACTTGGACTGGTCCAGCCACGAGTCTGTCTCGCAGCCGACCACCAACAGGGCGATCGCCACCAGGGCTGAGGTCCATCCGGATTTTCCTAACGTTTGCAGTCGCCTCACGGTGTTGCTCCCAACGCTGGCTAGCTGTTCTGGGCCGGCCCACGGCCGATCCACTGTTGTTCGAGTTGCCTATCTTAAACCGCTCACGCGCTTAACGCACGCACTTCTTCTTCGCCAGGACCAAACTCCTTCATCCTGACCTGCATACCGACCCGACGCAATCCCCTTTTCAACCCTTCAACCATCCCCTGCGCAACTTGCGCCGGACACTTGCCCTGATCGACATCGACCGCATGAGCCCCCCAACTTAGCTCTCCTGCCCCCGAAGAAGCCTGATAATCACCTCTCGGACCCGCGCACCACCCCACGCACCAACCTATCATGCCCGATCCTAACCCAACTCCACGGATTTCACCACGATGGCCGAACATGTCGCGATTATCGGAGACGGATCTATGGCCTGCGTCATGGCCATGCTGCTCGACTCCAAGGGCCTCTCCGTCACCGTCTGGGGCAACGACCCCGACACCGTCGCCGAAATCATCCAGACCCGCGAAAACCGCCACTACCTCCCCGGCTACCGCCTGCCCGACGACATCCGCTTCACCAGTAAACCCGACCAGGCCTGCAAAAACGCAGACCTCATCCTCAACGCTACCCCCACCCAGTTCATCCGACCCGTCTGGCAGAAACTCGCGCCACACACCCCACCGGGCGTCGGCATCGCCTCCGTCTCCAAGGGCATCGAGACCGACTCCCTCCTGAGACCCACCCAGATCATCGCCGACGTCCTCCAGAGTAGCCACGACGACCCCGACAAGCCCGCCCGGCCCTACGCCGCCATCTCCGGCCCGACCGTCGCCCATGAACTGGCTAAGTGCCTGCCCGCCACCGTCTGCGCCGCCTCCGACGACGACCGCTTCGCCCACGCCATCCAGGACACCTTCACCACCCACTGGTTCCGCGTCTACACCACCGCCGACCTCCTGGGCGTCGAACTCGCCGGGGCCATGAAAAACTGCATCGCCCT
>JBGSTE010000212.1:0-13238 GCA_041736655.1 Phycisphaeraceae bacterium
GAAGAACGCGTCGGCAGCATCCGCAACCGCATCGGCTGGACCAAGGCCAAGGAACGCTGGGGCGATGCCATGCCCGTCGGGCTCCAGATCGACGTCGGCCAGGTCGAGGCACGCTTTAACAACAGCTACATCGCCGACCACAAGAACAAGGACCTCGCCCACGTCAAATTCTCCCCACGCTCGGGCGATACCAAAATCTCCTCCCACGCGACCACGGTTGCCCGGCATATCGTCGGCCCGGACGCCGCGGGCTCCGGCTGCTCCTTTATTTACAGTTTCGAGGCCGGCCACTGGATGACCGCCGGCTCACTGCACACGGGCACGGACGAAGCGCCCATCCATCTACCCAACCTCCGCGTGATCAATCATTCCTGGATCGCCGCGGATCACGCTGAGGCCTGGCGCGTGCTCCGACGCGTGGACTACTTGATCGACACGCAAGACCTCACCATGGTCGTCGGCGTCGACAACGAGCCGGGCGATGCGCCGGCCCTGCTGGCCAGCGCTTACAACGTCATCAGCGTCGGCAACGAATCGGGCAGATCCACCGACGGCCTGACGACGATCGAAACCCCGGGCAGGACCAAGCCCGAACTCGTCGCCCCCGGCGGCAAAACCAGTTGGGCGGCCGGCGTCGTCACCGGCTGCGTCGCGGCCCTGACCGAAGTCGCCGACCGCAAAGCCAAGGAAAACCCGGCCCACACCAACGCCAATAAGAGCGAGGTCATCAAGGCGGTGCTCCTTGCCGGCGCGTACAAGCCCGACAACTGGAAAGCGAACCCCGGCGAGCCGCTTGATAAAAAACTCGGGGCCGGCATCGTCGACCTGGACCGCGCGATCGTCATCCTCGAAGGCGGAGCCGCACCGGTCGGAAAGCAAACCGACAAACGCTACGCGTGGTCCTTCGCCCAACTCGCTGCCGGCAAAACAAACGACTACCGCTTCACCATCGATCAGGCTCAGGGCCAATCGACCTTCGCCCTGACCTGGCACCGCCGAGTCGTCGGCCCTGTGCCCACGCAGCAGGATGCCAACGACCCGCAACCCCAGGCCTGGGACGCACGCACCTACATCCCCGACCTGAACCTCAGCCTGATCTACATTGACAAGCAGGGCAACGAAGAAGTCATCGCCACCAGCGCAAGCAAAGTCGACAATCTCGAATTGATCGTCACCCCAAACCTCAAGCCCGGCCAGTACAAGCTGAAAGTCGATCGTGCGGCCGACGACTCCCTGCTGGCGTGGGACTACGCATTGGCGTGGCGGATCGAAGCGGGGCAGTAGTTTTGTGCGGTTGATTCGAAACGATGTCAAAATGAAAACATGAGGGGGACAGGCATTCCTGCCTGTCTTTCGGCGCAGCCGAATCCAGACAAGGATCAGGCCTTCGGCCTGCTGACAGGCAAGAATGCCTGTCCCCCTTATCCTGCATGCTGTTCACACTCCGCGAATCAATCCCCCTCTACCATCGCCGGCACATCATCCGCATGTTCAATTGTCTGCCTCGGCAGGCGTAGCGCCAGCGCCAGGCCGATCACTGCGACGAGCGTGGTTGCGGCGCTGACTTGAAACATGACGGGCAGTGAATAGTCGGCCAACAGCCCGCCGAGGATGTTGCCGAGGATGCGGCCCGGGCCGAAGACCGTCATTGCGTACAGGCCCTGGATCGAGCTGCGGAAGTGGTCGCTGGCGAGGGTGTTGAGGTAGACCGGCGGGATGACGTAGATGCCCACGACCGTGATGCCGTGCAAGACCTGCGTCCACACAGCGACGTGGGCGTTGGGAAATACGCCGAGCAGCGTAAAGCGCAGCGCCATCATGGACAGGCCCAGGATCAATAAGCCCTTGAGCCCGAGCTTGCCCATCATCAGGCCGACGCTGGACATGACGCCCAACTCGAGGACCACGCCGAGCATCGTGATCGGCCCGACCCACTGATTGGCAAAACCGACTTGTTGGGTCAGGTAAATCGGATAAAACGCGTAGTACGCGCTGTTGCCCAGATGCGCGATGAAGAGGCAAAGACAAAACACCAAAGGCGTGCCCGACAGCATCACCCGCGCCGCCGCACGGGTGGGGTGCTCGGTGCTTTGCCCGGTGGGATGGGCGACCGGACTGTCATGCTTGAGGTGATTGATTGAAGGGCTGGTCGTTCGTGCCACCTGCGCCTTTCGCGCAGCGCCGAGCGTGACGCGCGGCAGCGACAGCGCGTTGACTGCGCCCAGCAGACACAGGGTGCCGCCCACGTAGAGCGCGCTACTGACGCTCAGCCCGGCGTGGATGAGGAAGTAGAGCCCGGCCAGGGGCAGCGCGAAGCCGATGGAGCCGAAGATGCGGACGCGGTGGTAGGGCGTCTGTGGCTTGCCAGTGAGATGCGCCTGCTGGTTGTCCGCGAAGACCAGCCCGTCCTGCAGTGAAGCGAGGGGCCAGAAGAAAAACGAGAACACGGCATGGGAGATCAGCAGGCCGACGAAGCTGAAACTGATCGCCTGCCAGAAGCACGTGACCGCCGAGATGACAAACAGCGACGCGATGATCGACCGGCTCTGCAATCGCGTGTCGGCCAGGGCGGTCATCAGCACCGGCGTGAGGATGATCGCCAGCCCGGTCGTACTCATCACGATGCCCACCTGCGACGCGTCCCCCAGCCGTTGAGCCAGCAGCACCGGCAGGTAGGCCAGCACCGCGCCCATCGACGCGAAGGTGATCAGGAACTGACGCTGAATCGCATGGGGCATCATCGGCCAAGGCGGGGTTCAGAGGCTGGGAAGACCGTTCAAATTGCCTAGATTAACAAGTCAAATCTATCACACGATCTTGACACTTGCCTCTTGTATCGCACGCGGGTCACGATAACATGTCCGTCGTATCAGAGAGAGATGTTTGCTTTGTGTGTGCGTGGAGAGGGATGGGTTTGGCATTGGGGAAGAAGCGATTGATACGTCTGGGCATGCAACTGGCGGTCGCTGCGCTGATCGTGGCGCTGCTCACGCCGTGGATCGCGCTGGCCGGTGACCGGCTGGCGCTCTTGCCACAGTCCACGTCGCGCCAGGCCGGGTTGGAGGACTCGGCTTGGCCGGCAGAGGCAGATGCTCAGATGCCACACGCGCAGTCCGTGCAGATTCTTGACGTGGTCGAGCCGGCCCCCGCGCCGCTGACGCTTGCCAACCGACGCAAAGGCCCGAGCGCGACAACGATCCTCGCGGGCCTGGCGCTGCTGGGCATCCTCCTGACCGGCCAAGGTCGCCAGCGGGTCTGATTTCACGGCTTGGGGCTGGGGTCCGGGGTTCAGGTTCCGGGGTTCAGGGTTTGGCTGCGATAACACGCGCGACGAGCGCCTGCTGTTGCGTGCCTTCATCAAACGCCCGATGATTCGTGAGCGATGAGCTTTCAGCGCTTAGCTGTTAGCCTTTAGCCCGACACCCGACGCCCTAAACCCTACGCCCTACATCATGCGATACGCACTCATCATCGCCGGCGGCTCCGGCACGCGGCTCTGGCCGATGTCCACCAAGGCCCTGCCCAAGCAGCTCATCCCCTTCATCGCCTCGTCCGACGGCGGCAAGCCACGCTCGCTGTTGCAAATCGCGATGGACCGGCTTGACGGGCTTTTACCACAGGAAAATATCTACATCTGTGCCGGCGAATCGACCCGGCAGGCGATGCTTGAGAACCTGCCGAACCTGACCGCCGACCGTTTCATCGGCGAGCCGATGGGCCGCGACACGCTCAACGCCGTGGGCCTGGGCTGTTCGGTCCTTGAGCACAAGGACCCCGACGCGACGGTGGCGATCTTTACCGCTGACCACCTCATCGAGCCGGTGGATCAGATGCTCCGGATCGTTGAACAAGGCTACGACCTGGCTCAGGCGAATGAGCCGACGCTCGTGACCTTCGGCATCACGCCGACGCACGCCGCCACGGGCTATGGCTACCTGCAACTGGGCCGGGCGATCGGTAGCACAGGCTTCCAGCCTGTGACAACCAAACCAGGCCAAGAGCCTGTGAATGACAGGCAGGATGCCGGTCCCACCGCCTACCTCGTCGACCAGTTCAAGGAAAAGCCAGAGGCCCGTATCGCCAGCGACTATTTCAACGCCGGCCCGACGAAGTACCTGTGGAACGCGGGCATGTTCGTGTGGAAGGCTTCGACGGTGATGGACTGTATCCGCCGATATGTGCCGGAGAATTTTGAAGCGCTCGATCGCCTGGGCAGGACCTGGGGCAGCGCCGCGTGCAAGGCTCAGTTGCACGACACGTTCGGCAAACTCAAGAAGATCAGCGTCGACTATGCCGTGATGGAGCCTGCCAGCCGTGACGCGAGCGTCCGCGTCGCCGCCGTGCCGATGCCACTGAGTTGGCTGGATGTCGGCAGTTGGCCCAGCTACGCGGAGACCTTGGAGAAGGACGCGACAGGCAACGCCAGCGCCGGCTGCAGGAGCGTCTTCATGGACAGCCGAAACGTGCTGGCGGTGAGTAACGACGCGGACGAGTTGATCACGACGATCGGCGTGGACGACCTCATCATCATCCGTGCCGGCAAGTCGACGCTGGTCTGCCGTAAACAGGACGCCGAGCGCATCAAGGACCTGCACAAACGGGTGGGTGAGCAGGAGGGTGAGGACTATCTCTGATCAGGTTCGTTTTGACAGGATTTCAGGATTGGCAGGATTTACAGGATAAAACCTTATGGTTTCTGATCCTGTAAATCCTGTAAATCCTGTCATCCTGTCCAATGAAATCCCTCTACAATCTGTTCATGCGATATCTCGCGATTGATCTGGGAGAGAAGCGGACGGGCGTGGCGATCGGCGATGACCTTACGGGGATTGTTTCGCCGTTGGATGTGATAGAGACCAGCAGCGAGAACGAGCGGTTTATTCGGCTTCGTGATCTGATTGAGTGGGAGGGGCCGGGCGCGCTGGTGGTGGGCTGGCCCTTGAATATGGATGGTAGTGCTGGGCCGGCGGCGCTTAAGTGCAAGGCGTTTGCGGATCGGCTGAGCCAGGCGACGCGGCTGCCGGTGCATCTGCATGATGAACGGCAGACCAGCGAGATCGCCGACGAACAGATGGCCATGAGCGGGCTGACGCACAAGCAGAAGAAGGCCCGGCGGGATGCGCTGGCGGCGGCGGCGATCTTGCGTGGGTTTCTCGAGGCGTCGGCGTCAGCCATAGATGATGAGATAGCACCACAAGCCGACGCCGACGAATAGATGAATGAGCGCGATATAGCCCAGGTTTGATCGCCATTCGTAGCTAAGGAAGCGCCGGGCCGGCCAATTGATCACAAAGCACAGACGCAGCAATAGCTCCCCGGCCAGTGCGAGCCTGTCGCCCCAGGTGGCGGGCTCATCGTCGTAGGCTGAGGCGTCGCGCCTGGTTTTTGTCGCTGGCTGCGCGTCTTTCTTCGTTCTGGCGAGGGCGAGGTCTTCGGGCTGGGTGTCCAGTTCGTCGGCGACTTCCTGTGCGGTGGCCGCGTGCAGGTCCAGTTGCTCTTTGCGATCGGTAGCGCGCGTGTCGATCCCGGCGGTGATCGCGTGCACCGACTCAAAGTCCCCGGCCAGTTCCTCGTCCTCGTCGATCTCCTGGGCGAGCATGCGGTCCAGCTCATCGATCGACGGCTGGGCACTCTTCGCTGCCGACGACTCCTGCGGCGCACTCTCCAGCAGGCTCTGGATTTCATTGGCCAGTTGATCTTCGAGCGAAGGCTCGGGCTTAGCTTGCGTTTGACTGGCGCTGATGGCTTCCTGCCCGACGCCCGTGTCAACAGCGCGTTGCATCTCCGGCTCAGCCTGTTTTTGAGCGGGCTTGCCGGCCGACGCAGCGATCGGCGCGCTCAGCAGCGCATTGATCTCGTCCTGCAACTGCTCTTCCATGCTCCGCTGTTTGGGCACGTTGGCCTGCTCTGATTCGCATGAGGCAGGGGGCGCTTCGGCGGAAACAGCCGGTAATGCACTGACAGGCTTTGCAGTCGCGGCCTTGGCACTGGGCTGAAGGTCCTGCAGCGCCGCGTTGAGCGCGGCGAGCATGGATGACTCGCTGTCGTTCCGGGCTGTCGAGGCCGTGGCCGGTTCATCGACTTGCTCGGTGTCCAGCGCTTCTTCAAAGCTAGCCAGGGCTTGCGTGAGTTCCTGGGCCGGGTCTACTGCGGGGGCCTTGGGCGTTGGCGTAGCAGAGGTCCTGGGCGAGGCGAAACCCTTGGGCAACAGTGCCGGCTCGATCGTGCCCGGCTCGGCGGTCTCGATCTGCGTCAGCAGAAGATCGAGCTGCTCCTGTACCGACAGTGCGGCGGCGTCGGCCGAGTCTGCTCCGGAGTTGGTCGGCGGGGTTGCGGTCATGGTGCGAGGAAAAGGCGGCGCATCGCCGGGCGTTTGCCCAGACGTCACACCCCGGTTTATCGTCACGCTCTTCAAGCCACTACAGATACACGCACGATAACCCGGCCGGACCCTTTTTCAGCGGAGACGAACCGATTTCACACCCACAGCCCGGCCAACAAGCACCGCACCTCCCGCGACTGGTCTGCAAGGCCCTGCCCGATTCGCTATCGAGCACGGGCATGATCCACCCCCTCGACGCCGACCAAGTCCGCCACGCCCGCCGGGTCCTGCGTTTATCGGACGGCGATGAGGTGGAGCTACTCGACGGCCACGGCCGAGTCGCGCTAGCGACACTCGTCGGCGACGACCCGCGAGCGGCCAACTGCCTACTGACTTCGATCGAGCACCGCCCGCAGCTAAGCCCGCTCATCGAGTTGGCCAGCGCCATCCCCAAGGGCCCGCGTGGCGACGCGATGATCAGCGACCTGTCGCAGTTGGGTGTTGATCGATTGATCCCGCTGATCACCCGGCGGAGCATCGTCGATCCGCGTGACAGTAAGCTCGAGCGTTTTGCGGTCGCCGCGGCTGAGTCCGCCAAGCAGTCGGGCCGTGCGTGGTTCATGCGGATCGATGCGGTGATGCCATTCGCGGAGGTCCTGCAATGCGACGCGGGGCTCAAGCTCGTGGCGGACCCGTACGCACAGCCGCTTGCCGGCTTAGCCGAGCGTTTGAATGCAACAAGCTCGGTACGCGTGCTGATCGGCCCCGAGGGCGGGCTCACCGCTGAGGAGCTTGTCGCGGCGGTCGACGCGGGCTTCACACCCTGGCGTTTTAGCCCCAACGTCCTGCGGGTTGAGACGGCGGCGGCCGCGGCAGTGGCGATTCTTCGTGCGCGAGCGTAAGGTGATGACATGGAAAGACCCCAAGTCAAGCCGCCGGATATCAGTGAAAAAGGCGCCGACGGCCAATCGTCCGACCGCCGGCTGTTCATGCAACTGCTCGCGTTTGCCGACTGCCCGGACCCGGGCGAGCTCATCGACGGCGCTAAGAGGGCCAGGCTTAATGCCGTGGTCTACGCGGATGTCAACGACCCGACCGGCAGCGCGCTACTGACCTGGACTGAGAACCCCGCGGACTTTGTCACTAAGCTCCGCCCGATGGTCGCCCAGCTTGAAGGCGCGATCATCAAGTCCGAGTTCACGATGCTCGGCCGAACGTATACGCTCGGCTACGAGCCGGACCTGGACGAAACGCTCATCCACCGCCCGATCCGCACCGCGACCAACCCCGCCTGGCCCTGGGCGGTGTGGTACCCGCTGCGACGCAAAGGCGAGTTCAGCCGGCTGGACCGCGAAACGCAGTCGGCCATCCTCAAGGAGCACGGCATCATCGGCATGGGCTTTGGCCAGGGCGACCTGGGCCACGACATCCGCCTGGCGTCCCACGGCCTTGACACCAACGACAACGACTTCACCATCGCGCTCATCGGCAAACAACTCGCCCCGCTCTCCAAACTCGTCGAAACCATGCGGAAAACCCAGCAGACCTCCCTCTACATCGAACACCTCGGCCCGTTCTTCGTCGGGCACGCGGTTTGGCGGAGCAAGGACTGAATGAGCCGCCAAGAGCGTCAAGGAAGCAAGAGATGGACCTGGAGTTTATTAAACAATCGCCTTGGTCAGATGCTGAGCAGCAGATTGCAAAGCGTTTTGGTCTTAAAGTTTGCCCAATTACCGAACGCATGTCTGAGCTCAACGCTAAGGACATAGCAGCTTCAGATTTTTCATATGACTCCGTGCAAGAGGCATTTGCAAATGAGCACAGGGTGATTACAGAATTCGGCGGTCGCTGGTATGCTGACTGCATGGGCCATGATTACGGCGAAGAATGGGACCCTGAAGAAGGTAATCAACAAGACTTTGATCCAGACATAAAGTTACATGGTCTTGGACAGGGATTCATCATCAAATATACTTTGTTTTACATGTATGCCAAAGATAAGCCCGAAGGTCTGCTAGATTACCTTAAGCGACTTCGAATACCACACGCAAGAAACGTTGCAAGAGATATTATGCGTGTGTACAAACAAGTTAACGCGATTTAAATTGTAGTTCCAAGTCAAAGCAGTCTACAGCCATGACCACCACCATCACCGACCGTTACGCCGCCGCCCGTGAGACCCTTGACGCCATCGGCCAGGGACACGTGCTTAAGTTCTATGACCAGCTCGATCAGGCCGGCCGAAGCCGACTGCTCGCGGAAATCGAGAGCGTGGACTGGCCCGAGGTGGCGCAGCTCATCGAATCGCACGTCAGGAAGAAGCCGACCTTCAAGCTGCCCAAGTCCATCGAGCCCGCGCCGTGGTACCCCTACCACGTCAACGAAAAAGTCCGCGCCAAGTACATCGAGGCCCGACGCGTCGGCGATCAACTCATCAAGGACGGCAAGGTCGCCGCCTTCACCGTCGCCGGCGGGCAGGGCTCGCGCCTCGGCTGGGATGCGCCCAAGGGCACCTTCCCCGCCACGCCCATCCGCAAGCTCCCGCTCTTCGCGTGCTTCGCCGAGTACATCCACAACATCCAGAAGCGCTACAACGTCACGATCCCCTGGTACATCATGACCAGCCCGCTCAACCACGCGGAGACGGTCGCCTTCTTCCAGAAGAACGCGTGCTTTGGCCTGGAAAAACACGACCTGCGATTCTTCCCCCAGGCCATGTTCCCCGCCATCGACATGAAAACCGCCAAGGTGCTTCTGTCCGCCAAGGACTCCATCGCGCTCTCGCCCAACGGCCACGGCGGATCGCTCAAAGCGCTCTACACCTCCGGCGCCATCGCCGACATGCACCAGCGTGGCATCACCCAACTCTCCTACACGCAGGTCGACAACCCCAACGTCCGCATGATCGACCCGCTGTTCCTGGGCCTGCACGAACTGGCGAAAGCCGACATGTCCTCCAAGATGCTGCCCAAGGCCTACCCCAAGGAAAAGATGGGCGTGATCTGCATCGTCGACGGCAAGACCAGCGTCATCGAGTACACCAACCTGCCCGACGAATTGGCCGAGAAGCGTGACGCCACCGGCGAACTGCTCTACAAGTGTGGCAACACCGCGACCCACGCGATCCGCATCGACTTCATCGAAAAGCTCAACACCCGGCCGACCGAGACCGGCTCAGGCGGCTTCGCCCTGCCGTGGAACCGCGCGGAGAAGAAAGTCGCGTACATCGACCTGGAATCTGCCCAGCCCGTCGAGCCACAGACGCCCAACGCGATCAAGCTCGAAACGTTTGTCTTTGACGCCTTGCCGCTGTGCGAGAACTCGGTCGTGTACGAGACCGACCGCGTCGACGAGTTCGCACCGATCAAGAACGCCGACACCCCGCAGACCCAAGTGCCGGCCGTGGACAGCCCGGAGTCGAGCAAGCGCCTGCAGACCGAGCGGGCAGCGCGCTGGCTGGAAGCGAACAAGGTCAAGGTCCCGCGCAAGGCCGACGGCAGCGTCGAAGCGGTGATCGAGATCTCTCAGGTCACCGCGATCTATCCCGAGGATTTAAAGGGCAGGAAGCTGCCGGCGAAGATCGAGGCGGGGGCGGAAGTGTTGCTCTGATTCGATTTTGTAACCACAGATGCACACGGATTCACACGGATGTGATTTATCTGTGTTCATCCGTGTGCATCTGTGGTTTCATTTAGTCCCACTGCTTAACCTGATCGGCCGGGTACTTGCCCGCGTTTTTCTTCATCTTCGCTTCGTAGGCGGCGCTGACGTCGATGTCCAGCGCGTTGGCCAGCGAGAGCGTGTAGGCCAGCACATCGCTCAGTTCCTCGCGGATCTGCTGCATGCGTTTTTCGTCGGCCATGACGGCTTGCGGGCTTTCGACGCCGACCCACTGGAAGTGCTCCATCAGCTCGGCCGCCTCGATCATGATCGACATGACCAGGTGCTTGGGCACGTGGTACCGCTGCCAGTTCCGCTGGGCCACAAAGTCGGCGACGAGTTGTTTGAGCTGGGCGATGGGGGTCGTGGCGTCGTTCATGGTTCGAGTTTAGCCACAGATTTCACAGATTGCGCAGATTCAAGATAGACAAGGCAGCACGTCACTTTTCACGGAGGGCACAGAGGCACAGAGATCACGGAGCAAGGCTACCAAATAAAATCATGCCTTCCTCCGTGCCCTCCGTGCCCTCCGTGCCCTCTGTGCAGAATTCATTCCAAACGCTAAGACATCACGGCATATCAGACTTACCCGGTAATACCGCTTGAATTGCACTGCGATTTTTCTTACTGCGCTTGACGACTTCAACAACGACGCAGGCGATCCACGCGGGCACCAGCACCGGCAACGCGGCGATCGCGGTGATGAGTAAGGCCAGGCCCGCCTGTCCGTCGGCACTGCTCTGTGTATCGCGGTAGAGCCAGACGACCCAGGCCGAGTACGCGATCGTTACGCCAAGCAGGATGACCTGAGAGGTCAGCGTCTTCGAGAACACCGCTGCAATCAGATTGATCGCCAGCGGCCAGAGCGCGAACAGGAAGACGAATACCGCCGCGACCAAGCCGTCCCACCCGGTTTCAATGAAGCTGGCTGTGACCATCAGCACGACCAGCAGGAAGTGGACGCCAAGAATCGAAAGGCGTTGCATGGTCGTTCTCCTTAGTTAAACGCCACCTGGTATCCCACATAAAACAGCGCGATGTCCGCGAAGATGTGGCTGATGTACCCCGCATAGATGTTCTTGTACTTGATATAGAGGATCGACCACGTGACCCCGCCGAGGAAGACGCCCAGGGATGCGAGCGTGTTGATCTGCCAGTTGAAGTAGAGCGACATCGCGATGCTGTGGTGCAGCGTGAAGCAGAGACCGGCCAAGACGATCGCCCCCGGAATAGCGATGGCCTTGGCCGGCCTGCTCAGTACCTCCAGCCACTTCGTATAAACAAACCACCGCCAGACGTACTCTTCGAGCAGGGCGTTGATGAAGGTGAGCGTGGCGGCGAAGGCGAGGAAGCGCAGGGGCGTTGACAGGCCGATGGCTTGCATCTTCTCGCGGAAGATCGAGACGTCGACCATGCCCTGCGCGAAGAGTTCCCACGCGCCGATGATGGTGATGAGTGTGAGGAGTCCGGTGATGAAGCCCGCGGTCAGGCCGTTCCACGACCAGCGCGGCAGGCTCGGCCTGACGCCTTCAATAAAGATCAGCCAGAGGATCGGCAGGACGAGGATCCAGAGCTTGGCGAGTTGGTAGCAGGCTTTGCCCAGGAGGGTGTCGGGCATCCAGAACATGGCGCAGAGGACGCCGAGCGTCGGCGCGGGCACCAGCAGGAGCAGGGCGAGCCAGGCGTGTCGGGCGGAGGATGTAGGAGTGGCCTCGGTCATAAAGTAAGCATTAGCATACAAAATGACGATGCCTTGTCAACCTTTTGTTTTAAAAGTTCCGGGGGCGGGGGCGCATAAAAAAGCACAACCCGACACCGTAAGCGTCGGGTTGCACTCGATCAGGGGCTGGGTTGTCGAGTCGGGAGACTCCGCGTAGGCCGGCCGGCCAGGGAACTCCCCCTCCGAGGGTTCCGTGTCAGCCAGAACGCAGTTCGCATTCCGGACAGCGATAGGATGCCACGGGAAACCGCGCTTGCAAGAGGCAAGTTGTAGAAAATCACAAGTTTATTACATGAAAGGGCTTGTGAAGGTTTGCCCAGTTTCGCCAGAGCCCGTATTGTGATGATGCGAGGGGCAAAGTTGGTGAATACTGACAAAAATGTGCAACCCCTTGAACCGGGCAGGTAAGATAGTGACTGGATCGAGGGTGGGGTCCGAAACTGTCCCGCCTGGCTAAGCGTCCTTGTGCATGAACCTTACAGGAGTTGTCTGATGAACTGCTCGCTGAATCGCTCTTCGTTTGTGACCGTGCTGGCCTGGGCTTTGGTGCTCAGCTCGCTAGGGCTGGTGGGTTGTCAGAAGACCAGCCCGCCGCGGCGCGTGCCGCCGGGGGAGACGACGCAGGACGAGCTCAATGACGCCCGGCAGCAGCCTGTGTCGCTGACCGAGTTCCAGGAGTCGGCAGCCAACGATCTCTTGCAGGCCCTGCCGGATGTTCGCGGGATCGCCGGTGCCCCGGATCGGGCGACGATCCTGCTGGGGGATATCAACAACAAGACGAGCCTGGTATCCACGGCCGACTATGAGTACATCACCTCCGGCATCCGCAGCCGACTGATCCGGGCCCAGGCGACGCGTGACAAGCTCAAGTTCGTCGAGAAGCGTCGGCGGGTCGAAGACCTCGCGGCGCAAGAGCGCGTTGCCACAGCCCCGGCACCGCCGGCGGCTGGCAGCCAGGAAATTCAGTGGGGCGGCGGCTCGTACTACGTGCCGGACTACGACGCGAACACGACCTTCGGCCTGTTGATGGATGTCTACCGCATCAACCGCGGCAACACGAACCTCTACTACACCGAAGTCCTGCTCGTGCACTTTGCGACCAACGAGATCGTCTACAGCTACAAGAGCGAGATGAAGCAGGTCAGCCGGTGATGTGCCCGCGTGTTCAGATCGAGCTTGTTCCAATCGAAGCCGGTCCTGAGCGCAGCGAAGGTCCGGATCGACGCTTTGATCAATGCAATCATGGGATGATCCGGACCTTCGCTGCGCTCAGGACCGGCTTCTTTTCGCTGTCGTTGATGTTGCTGGTGTGTTTGATTGCCGGTTGCCAGTCGACGCAGCAGACTTCGCGGATTGCGATTGAGGATTATCAGGAGATGGCGTCGAAGATGGCGCAGAGCCTGCGGCAGTCGGACGCGATCAACCTGCGCTCGCCCAGCGATGAGCCGTGGATCGTTTCGTTCGACAAGGTGCTGAACCTGTCGACCGAGATCATGACCCAGGGCGAGCAGTGGCTGGTCATCGCATCGGTGCGAT
>JBGSTE010000485.1:0-5805 GCA_041736655.1 Phycisphaeraceae bacterium
GGCAGTCTGAAGCGATCGGTTAGTTGCCACGCGGGTTGACGGTTTCATAAGCAACACTCCTGGTCGGGCCTGGCTACCGTTCGCATGCAAACCCTTATGAGCAGCGGGCTTGTCGAGGCAGCATTATAAGGGATGACCGACGGTTACGAAACCCGCCGGGCATCAGAAAGACGATCGGCCGGCCCCAGCCGTACATATCTGGCCCAGAACGGGGCCAGTCACAGCCGGTCAATCCTCGTCCGCTTTCTTGTCCGAAGCGGGGCCGACCAGGTCCTCGGCCAGGGCAATCAGCCGTTCCAGCCGCACCGGCTTGAGCAGATAGCCATCGACGCCCAAGGCCTCGGCGTAGACCTGGTGGCGCTTGCCCTCGTTGGCGGTGATCATGATCACCCGCGGGCAGTTCTCGAAGTTCTTGATCTTTTCAAGCACCAGAAAGCCCGATCGCTTGGGCAGCATCATGTCCAGCAGGACCAGGTCCGGCGGGTCGGTCTCGATGATCCGGACCGCCGTATTCCCGTCACCGCAGGTCTGGGTCAGGGCTCCCTCGGCCTGCAAGGCATGGTCGATCGCGGTGCGGATCTCCGGATCGTCGTCAACGATCAGGACTTTGACATCTTTAAGCCGCAGGTCTTCGGCCTGTTCGGTCATGGCAATTCTTTCTATAGCAAGGGTGGGAAAGCCGCGGGGCCTCAGCGGGGCGGAATACGATTGTCGCCCTGCCCGGTCTCTGGGTCAAGCATACACGCGGATTACTTGAGTGGCTCGATCGGCTGGCTCAACTCGTGCAGCAAGGCCTCGGTCATCCACGGCAGCTCCTCCAGGTTCCGCCGAAGGACGCGGGGTATTTCCTTACTCTCCAATTCGTGCTTGGGCCTGCTCTTCCACCGCCGGTGCATCCACCAGTACTGGTCCGGCTGCATCCGCACCGCCAGCTCCAGGGCCCGGGTGTAGCGCGCGGTGATGTAGTACAAGGGGTCGCGCTGGTTGGCCCAGTCCTCGGGGTAGATCACGTCCGTCGTGCCGATCTCGTACATGAAGCGCCCGCCCCGCCGCATCGCGTAGCCACAGACCACCGCCGCCTCATAACGCTGGGCCAGCAGAGCGATCGATTTATACGCGCTTGCCAAGCGACCCATGAACGGCACGAACAGGCCCTTGGCCCCCGCGTTCTGGTCGGCGATAAACGCCAGCGCCCCGCCGCTCTGCAAGACATCGATCATCTGGTCCGTGGCGTCCCACTTGGTGATCACGCGCATGCCCTTGCGCTGCCGCATGCCCAGCAGCCAGTTGTAGATCAGGGGGTTGTCCAGCGGCCGGGCCAGCGCATCGACACGGTAGCCTAGCGTCGCCAGCGCGTAGCCGAGCAGCTCAAAGTTGCCCAGGTGCCCGGTGACAAGGATGACCGGCCGGCCGGAGTTCAATACGCCGATCGCCTCGCCCAGTCGGCCGGTCTCCAGCCGCTGGGCCCAGTTGTTTTCGTGGATCAGCCGGGGCGTGTGCAGCGTCTCGATGACAAAGCGGATCAGGTGCTGCATCGAAGCCTTGGCCGTCGCGTCCACCCGCGCTTCGGGCCAGTTCGGGAAGCTACGGCGGATATTGACACGGGATCGCTCGGCATGGCGCTTGTCCAGCCGGTGGATCAGCGAGCCGATCACCGACGCGGTATGCAGGTTCGGGTCGACATCAAAGGACGTCAGCATCGTCGCCGCCGTTCGGGCTGCGAGATACTGGGTCCACATCATCACCGGCCCGGGCTTGGCCAAAACGCGCTACCTCCCAACGTGCTGTCGTCCGTGCAGTCTAACGAAGCGGCGCGGATTGGCCGAGCCCGCCCGAACTCCGCAGAAGGGCAATGGCACTCGCGCGACATGTGGGAGGGCGAGGCTCCTGCCGAGCCGCGAATTTTCTTGGGCTTTCGGCTCGGCAGGAGCCTCGCCCTCCCACAAGAATTAAAGTCCACACCCCGTCTCTGCGCGGACCCGCATTTGCTAAAGTCGCCGATCCACACTAGAGTATTGAGTTCGACTTGCCCAAGCCAACCCACCCCGCGGAGTTCAGCCACCCATGATCGAAGCGCTCAAAGACGACCGTGTCATCAACGAACTTGGCGGCCGATTCAAGTTTACCGCCCTGGTTCAGCACCGCATCCGCCAGCTCATGGAAGACGCACGCCCGCTGGTCGATCGCAACGGCCGAAGCAACTTCGAAGTCGCTGTGCAGGAAATCGTCGAAGGCAAGATCACCCTCGAACTGCCCGAAGAATCCGAGCAGGACTGATCTAAAACATCACAAGCAACACTTACCGGCGGGCCTGCCCCGCCGGTTATTATTTAGAGTATGCCTGATACCCAAACGCTCACCGACAAAAAAGTCCTCGTCGCGCTCTCCGGCGGGATCGCGTGCTGCAAGGTCGCCACCCTCGTGAGTCGCCTGGTCCAGCGCGGGGCACAGGTCCGCGTCATCATGACCGACGCCGCCACGCAGTTCATCACGCCGCTGACCTTCCAGTCCCTCTCGGGCCACAGCGTCCTCACCAGCATCTGGCAGCACGACGACCGGCCCGACTCGCAGCACGTCGGGCTCGCCCGCTGGTGTGACGTCATGTGCATCGCGCCCTGTTCGGCAGACATGATCGCAAAAATCGCCCACGGCCTGACCCCCGACATCGTCTCACTCACCGCCAGCGCCCTGCCTTCAACCACCCCGCTCCTGCTCGCGCCCGCGATGAACGCCGACATGTGGGCCAACCCCATCTGCCAGCGAAACCTCAAGCTGCTCCGCGACCACCTGCCCAACTTGCACGAGGTCGGCCCCGAAGAAGGCTGGCAAGCCTGCCGAACCCTCGGCAGCGGCCGCATGAGCGAGCCGGAGGCGATCCGCGACAGTGTTCTAAAACTGCTTGGCGTAAACGGCTGACGGATTAATCAAGTCCTTGAGGCACCGCCCAGCGATACACCGCCAGGCCCTTCAATTCGCGGACATACAGCCGATCACCTTCCAGCGCCAGATGCGCCCACGTCTCCTCCTCCGCGATCTTGCGCTCGGCGATGATCTTGCACGCCTCGTCTGGCGACGCCTCGATCAAGAGCAGCGTCCCGTTCTGATCCAGCGCCAGGATGTGCTTGCCGTTGTAGACCGTCGACCAATACTCGCCGAACTTCCGCTCGCTGGTCCACTTGGCCTGACCCGTCTTGGGATCGATGCAGGTAAAGGTCTGATCTCGCTTATGCATGTAGAGGTAGCCATCGATCACCAAGGGCGAAGACATGTAGCCCTCGATATCGTTGGCCCAGAGCTGTTCGCTGGCCAGCGTGCCGTCGGCGTTGGCGGTCAGGCGGAACATGTACGACCCGCCGCCGTAACTGCTGGTGAAGACCGTGTCCTGCCCCACCGCCGTCGGCGGCAGGATGTTCATCCCGCGGAAGGACTTGATCGTCTGACGCCAGAGCACCGCGCCGGACTCGATATCGATACCCGCAAGCTCGGCCCGCGTCTGCACCAGCAGTTGACGCTTACCCGCAACCGTGGCGATCACCGGCGAAGAAAAGTTGCCGCCGTTCATCTCACGCGCGTCGTCCATCGCCCGCCAGATCGTCTCGCCGGTCTTCTTGTTGAGTTTGCACACCGAAAGCCCGGCCTGGACATAGACCGCATCGCCATCCACCAGCGGCGAGCAGGCCTGCCCGAACATCGGCGCGTTCGTTGCGTAGCGCTGCTTGAAGTCCACACGCCACACTTCATCGCCGGTCTTGACGTCCAGACACACCAGGTCATCGAGCATGCCCATCACGTACAATCGTTCACCGTCGCACGCTGGGGTGGCCTTGATCCAACTGCCGTTTCGCCTGGCGAAGAAAGGCACCTTCATCGCGCCCGGCCAGCGCTTCTCCCACTGCTGCTGTCCCGTCTTGACATCAAAACAGCGGACCACCTCGTCCTTTTCTTCCAGCGTTTCGACCGTGAAGACGCGATCGCCGCTGATGATCGGCCCGGGATAACCCTCGGCCATCTCAACACGCCACAGCGGCTTGAGCACCCGCTCATCCAACGTCGTCGGCCAGGCGGCACTGACGACCAGCCCGTCACGCGTCGGCCCCCGCCACTGCGGCCAGTCGGCAAGCGCGGTAACGCCCAGTAACAGGCCCAGAGAAAAAACGACAGTTCCGGTCATCAAGCGAAAATCACGCATGACGCAATCGTACGCTTGCCGCGCGAGACAAACAAGAGCCGTTTGTTAAATCGTCAACTCACGCTTAAAGCCAAACCCCCGGCGGTTATCGATCCACCGCAGCCAACTGGGCGTGAAGCGATAGACCGACTGCTTCGCGAGCGCGTCACGGTACGGCGGCTGGGCGACGAACGGGTACTTGCAGGTATAAAGATCAATAGCATGCGCCGCGTCATCGGCAGAAAGCGCTTGAGCCGTGCCACGCATCTGTAGCCCGTGGATCATCTCCGGCTGGTCCTGATGCGAGTAAATCGTCATCGCAGACTGCGGTTGATCATGCAGGTTCAGCGAGTGCGCCGACTTGGCGCTGCTGACCCACACCAGTCGAAAGGCCTCGTCGCTGGCGTACTGGATGTTGGCGGCACAAGGCAAGCCCGCGCGATCCACCGTCGCCAATGTCGCGGTCCTGCACAGGGCGAGAAACATGGCGATCTGTTGGTCGATGGCGAGATCGGACATGCAGAGGTTCCATGATCACACGGCAAAGGCGCGTCGCTTCATAACGATGTGATACTGCGTTACACGAAGCGACGCGGCTCTGCCGCGCCGGCCAGTTTTCAAACCCCGACCTTCGCCGCGATGCGCTCGATCGCCTCGTTCACATTCGCCCGGCTGTTAAACGCGCTGAGGCGGAAGTACCCCTCGCCCGATCGGCCAAAACCGCTGCCGGGCGTGCCCACGACGTGCGCCTCGCCCAGCAATTTGTCGAAGAATTCCCAACTGCTCAACTTGTCCGGCGTCTTCATCCAGACATACGGCGCGTTGACCCCGCCGAAGCACGTCAGCCCGCACTCGCCGAGCCCTTCGCGGATCAGCCTGGCGTTTTCCATGTAAAAATCAACGAGCCCGCGCACCTGCTCCTGGCCGGCCTCGCTGTACACCGCCGCCGCGCCGCGCTGGACGATGTACGACGCGCCGTTGAACTTGGTCGTGTGTCGGCGGTTCCAGAGCTTGTGCAACTGCACCTCGTTGCCCGCCGCGTCCTTGCCGGTCAGCTCCTTGGGCACGACCGTGAAGCCGCAGCGCGTGCCGGTGAAGCCCGCGTTCTTTGAGAAGCTGCGGAACTCGATCGCGCACTTCTTCGCGCCATCGAGTTCGTAGATCGAGTGCGGGATGCTGTCGTCGGTGATGAACGCCTCGTAGGCCGCATCGAAGAGGATGATGCTGCCGTGATGATTGGCGTAATCGACCCACTGCTGGAGGTAGGCCTTGCTCGCCACCGCGCCCGTCGGGTTGTTGGGATAGCAGAGATAGACCAGATCGACCTTCTCCTTGGGTAACTCCGGCGTGAAGTTGTTCTCGGCCGTCGAGCGCAGGTAGACCAGCCCGCTGTACTCGCCGTTGGCGTCGGCGGGCCCGGCGTTACCGATCATCACGTTCGTATCGACGTAGACCGGGTAGACCGGGTCGGTCACGGCGATGGTGTTCTGCCCGACGCCGAAGATCTCCAGGATGTTGCCCGTGTCGCACTTGCTGCCGTCGGAGACGAAGATTTCATCCGCAGCGATATCGCAGCCGCGGGCCTTGAAGTCGTGCGCCGCGATCGCCTCGCGCAGCCAGCTATAGCCCTGCTCCGG
>JBGSTE010000507.1:0-10171 GCA_041736655.1 Phycisphaeraceae bacterium
CGGGCGGCGCTGACAGCGGCGGCAGCCTGCCGGGCACGGGCCTGCCCGCGGCCAATGACTACCGGCTGACGCTCATCGACTTTGACAACAACTCCACGGGCTACTGGGCCGTCGACGCCGTCGGACCGGCCAGCAAACTCATCCTCACCCAGCTCTCGCCCACCGCGGCCAACCCCGGCGGGGTGTCGGTGATCCGCTCGCTCAAATTCGGCACCACCGGCGTGGGGCTCAACCTGGCCACCTTCGATTACGTCGGCCTGACCGACCTGCAGATCACCGGCGACCTGGTCCTCAACAACCGATCTCTGCTCCAGCATGACCAGGGCGAGATCACCGTCGGCGGCACCACCACGATCAACAGCGGCGGTAATTACAACCTCACGGCCGGGACGCTGGACCTCAACGGCGACCTCGTCATCGACAGCGGGGCATTCGATGTCAGCTCCGGCGCAACCCTCGACCGCGCCACCGGAACCAGCCTCACCGTCAGCAACGGCGGCGCGCTCACGCATGCACCCGGCACCGTCTTTAACGGTACAACTCTTGACGTCATCAGCGGCGGCGTCGCGAGCTTCTCGGGCTTCTTCGGCGTAGGCACGGACGGCAACAGCGGCAGCATCTTCGTCGCCGACTCTGGCTCATCCTTCACCATCAACAGCGTCTTCAACACCTTCTGGGCCCAGAACGGCGGCACCGCCATCCTCACCGTCCGGGACGATGCGAGCGCGAACATCAGCTTCGCCGGCGACATCGACCTGGCCGGCGATAACACCAGCAACAACTCTGTAAACGTCGATGTCCTGACCGGCGGGGACCTGACGATTAGCTCGCTGAACCTCGCCGACGGGGCCGGGGTCAACAACTTCGTGATCATCAATGTCGATGGCGCGGGCTCGACGCTCACCCAAAGCGGCGGCAGCACGCTCAAGGTCGGCGGCAGCGCGTTGAGCAGCGTGGCCGACATCAACATCAATAACTCTGGCGTCTACACCACCGGCACCGGCCTGACGACCGTTAACCCCAACGGCAGCGTCGATGTCACCACCGGCGGCACGTTCAACACCAAGGGCGACCTGAACATCGTCGGCGGGTCGGTCACGTTTGATGCGACCTCGATCTTTGACCCCGACGGCAACGTCACCGTCGATGGCGGGACGTTGAGTGTGGCAAAACTGACGCCGCCGTTCTCCCTCGCGGCGGGCAAGACGTTCACGGCTCAGAACGGCGGGCAGGTGACGACTGCTGCAGTCCCTGGTAATGCATGGTTTGTCAATCAAAATCAATCCGTTCAAGTCCTCAGCGACGCCGACCTGACTCATACCGGCCAGTTTACGGTCGCTGACAACACCGGTACCGGGAGCCTCAACGTCAGCGGCAGCGGATCGACCTT
Source organism: Phycisphaeraceae bacterium (assembly GCA_041736655.1). Taxonomy (GTDB): domain Bacteria; phylum Planctomycetota; class Phycisphaerae; order Phycisphaerales; family Phycisphaeraceae; genus JAHQVV01. The sequence goes on from JBGSTE010000507.1 coordinate 1,391, forward strand.
TACCCAGACCGGGTTTCTGGACATCTCGCAGTTCGGCTCGACCGGCACGGTGACCGTGCAGGACAGCGCGTCGGCGCAGATCAATGGCCAGATACGGATCGTGACCAGCTTCAATCAGGCCGGTGCCAATGGCCTATTGGATATCAAGACCGGCGGGGATGCCACCGCGCAGGACATCCTCATCGGCCACATCGACGGCAATCAGGGCACCGGCACGCTCAACGTCAACGGCAGCGGCTCGACCCTGACCCAGACCGGCGCGACGATCCTCACGCTCGGCAACGCCGACACCCCCGGCAACGGCGGCGTCCACACGATCAATGTCACCAACTCTGGCGTCTTCAACACCGCCACGGGCACGACGACGATCCGAAAGACCGGCACGCTCAACGTCAACACCGGCGGCAAGTTCAACGCCAACGGCGATGTCACCATCGACCGCGGCACGTTCAACCGCAACGGCAACTTTGGCTTTGTGCTCGCGGACGGCAAGACCTTCACCGCTCGCAACGGTGCCCAGGTCCAGTTCACCGGCTTCAACTACCTCGACCAAAACTTCGTGATCGAGAGCGGCGCGGACATGTCGTTCACCGATGCCGTTGATTTGGGGGCCGGGGTCATCGGGCAAGGAGTGGGCTTCGTCGGTTCGGACGCCTCGCTGATCGTCGATGGGCTGGGCTCAACTTTTCATACCAACACCGCGATTTCCTCGAATGACAACGATTGGGGCAGCGATGGGGGCTCGGCCACAGTCACGGTCCGCAACCAGGGGATGATCACCATCGGCGGCACGGCCGAGCTGAACCTGGTCTCATCGTTCCTTGGTGGCGACGATCAGGCCACGGTAACTGTCCAGACCGGCGGTCAGTTCAACGCCAACAGGGTCAACCTCGCGACCGCAGCAGGATCCGACGCCGTCGGCCAGATCACCGTGACCGGCACCGGCTCGGCCTTCACCCAGACCGGCGCGTCCACCCTCACCGTCGGCGCGACCAGCGCGACCGGCAGCGGCACGGTCACCGTCTCCGACTCGGCCATGTTCAACACCGGCACCGGCACGACCACCATCAACGCCACCGGCACGCTCAAGATCGACAACGGCGAATTCATCGCCAACGGCGGGCTGAACTTCAACGGCGGCACGCTGCACACCGTGCTCAGCAGCACCACCAACCCGGCGGCGGGGGTTGTCGGTGCTGTCACGATCAGCCCCAGCTCAACACTCAAGATCGAACTGGCCCCGGGATTCACCCCGGCGGTCAACGACACCTTTGTCATCATCGGCAGCCTTGATTCGATCAACTCGCCCTTCACCAACTTCGTCGGCAAGGGCATCGGCGGCGGCCTTTATTTCGAACAGTCGATCCTCACGATCAGCGTGGTAACAGGCATCATCCTCGAGGTCAAACAGACCTCGCCGGCCGACCTCGATTACGACGGCGACGTTGACGATGCAGACTTTGGCATCGCCTTCGCCGCCTTCACCGGACCCAACAACGGGCCGAGCAGCAACCCTTTCGCCGACCTCGATAGCGATGGCGACGTCGATGATGCAGACTTCGGCATCGCCTTCGCCGCCTTCACCGGCCCCGGCGGTGGGCCGGGCGTCGTCCCCGAGCCCGCATCGCTGGCGGTCCTGACACTTGGCGGGATGCTGGTGTTGCGTCGTCGACGGGTGTAAGCGAGTCAAGCGAGAAGTCGCATTAGCCGGCGGCCTACGGACGCCGGACGCGTTGACAAGCGATCTGTTCTCGCGTCCGGCGTCCGTAGGCCTCCGGCTATTTTGAGTTGTTGCTCTTTACGTTTGATCAGGGCCCATCAGTCGATGGGCGTTTTTCATGCTGTACCCGTCACCAGCCGTTTGCGTCAGTATCATGTGCTGTCGATCGTCTTGCGGTTTGATCGGCGGATTCCATGTGCATGACAACGAGGTGCCTGATGCGATCGACTCTTTTCAGACTTTGCGTGGCCTGTGTATTGCTGCTGGCCTTCTTGCCGTTGACTGCATGGGGCAAGGACGCGCCTCGGCCGAACATCATCGTGATGATGTCGGATGACATGGGCTACTCGGACATCGGCTCCTACGGCGGGGAGATCGATACGCCCAACCTCGACCGGCTGGCGCAGAACGGGCTGCGTTACACGCAGTTTTACAACACCGGCCGCTGCTGCCCGACCCGCGCGTCGCTGCTCACGGGCCTGTACGCGCACCAGGCGGGCATCGGGCAGATGATGAACGACCTGGGCCAGCCGGGCTATCGCGGGGACCTGAGTTTTAACGCAGTGACAATGGCCGAGGTGATGCAGACCGCCGGCTACCGCACGTATATGGCGGGCAAGTGGCACGTGACCAAGCAGCTTAAGCCCGAGGGGAACAAGGACAACTGGCCGATGCAGCGTGGGTTTGACCGGTTTTATGGCACGATCACGGGCGCGGGGAGCTTCTTTGATCCCTGGACACTGACGCGTGACAACATCGCGATTACGCCGGAGAACGACCCGCTCTATAAACCGCAGACGTACTACTACACCGACGCGATCAGCGACAACGCGGCGATGTTCATCCGCGATCATCAGCAGGGCTACAAGGATCGGCCGTTCTTCATGTATGTGGCGTACACCGCGGCGCACTGGCCGATGCACGCGCTGCCGGAGGATCTCGCGAAGTACAAGGGTAAATTCGACGCGGGCTATCACGCCTTCCGTGAAGCGCGGTTTGAGAAGATGAAGAAGCTGGGGCTCATCAAGGAAGGCTGGGAGCTGAGCCCGGCCCCGGGAAAGTGGGAAGATGTTCCGGCGTCTGAGCGTGCGTGGGAGCTTCGCTGCATGGAGGTCTACGCGGCGATGGTGGATCGGATGGACCAGGGCATCGGCAAGATCATCGCGGAGTTGGAGAAGGCGGGGCAACTGGACAACACGCTGATCCTTTTCTTTCAGGACAACGGCGGCTGCGCCGAGCCTTACGGTCGCCAGCCGGCGAAGAAGGACCAGAGGCCTCAAGCGCGCGAGCCGTACGGGCCTGATGAACTCCAGACCGCGATGCAGCCCAAGCACAGCCGGGCGGGCCTGCCGGTGCTGACCGGGCCGGATGTGATGCCCGGGCCTGCGGACACGTACATCGGCTACGGCATGAACTGGGCGAACGTGTCGAACACGCCCTTGCGTTTGTATAAATCGCGCGTGCACGAGGGCGGGATCGCCACGCCGCTGATCGCGCACTGGCCTGGCGGGATCAAGGACGCAAGCGCCCTGCGTCAGCGCATCGGGCACCTGATCGACATCATGCCGACGTGCATCGAGTTGGCTGGCGCAAGTTACCCGACGGCCTACCGCGGCCACGACATCCTGCCGTTGGAGGGCCAGAGCCTGGTCGCCAGTTTTGCCAAGGATGAGCAGCCCGACCGCGTGCTGATGTGGGAGCACTACGGCAACCGCGCGATCCGCCAGGGTCAGTGGAAGCTGGTCGCGCTCAAAGATAAGCCTTGGGAGCTCTACAACCTCGACGCGGACCGCAGCGAGATGCACGACCTGTCGCAGGAAATGCCCGAGAAGGTCAATGCGATGTCGGAGCAGTGGGAAACCCACGCGCACCGGACGCTGATCTATCCGCGTCCGCGCGATCGGAACCCATAGACCTCAGAATAAACTCAACGCTGCCTCCCAATGAAAGGCTGCGCGTTGCATTTGTAGCCCCTGGGCAACGCCCGGGGGTGCAGGTGCTCTCCAGCTTGACCCCCGCGTGTTACGCGGCGGCTACGGTGCAACAGACGTCGCTCAGTACGTCATGCGTCTTCGATTCAGGCTCAGCAAGGACAGGCCTGCAAGAACCGCAAGCGACGCGGGCTCGGGCACGGTGACCGGGCTGCCTGGGCCTGTAAAGGAAGCGAAGGCGATGCCGAAGTCTGCGTCATCGACGTCATTGTCGCCGTCGAGGTCGGCGGGGGAATTGGTGACCCCGCCGGGACCGGTGAAGGCGGAGAAGGCAATGCCAAAGTCCGCGTCGTCGACGTCGCCGTCGCCGTCGAGGTCGGCGGGGACGACGGTGTAAAGGATCGGCGTGATAATCGAGCCGGTGCCGCCGTCCGAGAGGATGCGGAGGTTGTCGCCGGGCTCGGCCAGCGCGGGGTTACTGCCGATGACGGCCGGGACGTTCGTGCCGCCGACGGTGAACTTGCTCAGGTGCTCGGCGATGACGCTCGCGACCGATTCACCGGTCAGGTGCAGCGTCGCATCGGCCTGCTGCGAGGCGGAGAAGCTGACGGTCGAGAACTTCAGCGGGTCAATCGCATCGGTGAGCGTCAGCAAATTGATGAGCGCGACGTCGATCTCGACAAGCCCCAGAGCGGTGACGCTGGCGGTGCGGCTGGGGGCGTTACTGATGATCAGGGCGGCGTTGGCGTTGTTGTTGGTTGCGGGGTCGTTGTCGCGGCGGATGGTGCTAGCGGTGGTGAGCGTGACGCCGTTGACCTGCATCAGGCCGGTGGAGCCGATGGTAATCGGGCCGGCCGAGGCGTTGACGGTCTGTGTCGTGCCGGTCAAGTCGATGATCTGATTGAACGGGTTGGCGGGGTTGACTGCGCCGGCCGGGGGCGGCAACTGCGTAAGGGCAGAGACCCAGTTGCCCTCGTTGAAGAAGTCCGTCCCGTCGGCGTTACCGGTCCAGGTGATCTTGAAGGCGCTGGCTGAAAACGTCGCGGTGCTGAGTAGCAGCGCGGCGCAGGCGAACTTACGTGTGCACTCCATGTCTTTCTCCTTGGGGCGACCAATGCCCTTGCCCGAGACCCGCGGGCGTTGACTTGTCGAGGCTTCAGACATCTACGGCAGGCAATGAATAGCATACCCAGATATGAGAAAATTTCCGAGCCTTATCTGAGAATTTACAAGCCATACAATGGCCTGAGCTTACCCTCAAGGTGGCGCATCAGGGGGTCGGCGGTCAGGGCCTTGCCGGTGACGGCCTGGCAAAGATCGGCCGAGGGGTACCGCCTGCCGTGGGCGTGGATCTTCTCGTTGAGCCACAGTCGCAGCGGCGAAAATTCCCCCCGCATGAACATCGCATCAAGGTCGCCCAGCTGCTCACCGGCCTCTTCAAAGAACTGCGCGGCGTACAGGCTGCCCATTGTGTAAGTCGGGAAGTAGCCGATCGCCCCCATCGACCAGTGGATGTCCTGCATGCACCCGCGGGCATCGTCCGGCACATCGACCTTCAGATACTCGGCATAGCGAGCGTTCCAGACCTCCGGCAGGTCGTCGACGCTCAGTGTCTGCTTCATCAGCTCCCGCTCGATCTCAAAGCGGATCATGATGTGCAGGTTGTAGGTCAGCTCGTCCGCCTCGACACGGATCAGTCCCGGGCTCACGATGTTCGCCCCGCCGTAGACCTGTTCCTCGCTAAGCCGGCAAGCCGCGTCGCCGAAGAACTCCGCCAGCTTAGGGAAACACCACCGCCAGAACGCCCTGCTTCGGCCGACCTGATTCTCCCACAGCCGGCTCTGGCTCTCATGGATCGACAGGCCTACCGCGTCGCCCATCGGCGTGCCGATGTGTTCCTCAAGAAGCCCCTGCTCGTAGATGCCGTGCCCGGACTCGTGCATCGTCGAGCCCAGCGCATCGTTGACGTTGTTCTCATGAAAACGCGTGGTCATCCGCACATCATTGCAGTGCGTGCCCGAGCAAAACGGGTGCGCGGAAATATCAAGCCGGCCACGCTCGTAATCAAAACCGATCGCCCCGCTGACCGCCTTCACAAACGCCATCTGACGATCGATCGGCAGCTTGATCTCGTTAAACGCATTACTTGGCCCAGCCTTGCTGCCCAGGATCGCTTCCAGAAACGGGACCAGCCGTTTACGCAGCGGTGTAAGTACCTCGGCCACCGACGCGGCACTCATGCCCTTTTCAAAACTGTCCGCCAGCGCATCCCACGGCTCGCCGCCCTGCCTGTCCCACCCATAACACTCAGCCTTACGCAGGTTCAGGTTCACGATCTTCGCCAGCCAGGGCTTAAAACGCTTGTATTCGTTGGCTTTCCTCGCCTGCACCCACTCGTGCTTGGCCCGGCTGGTCGTCTCGGCCATCTCCACCACCAACGACTCGGGCAACTTGGTCGCCTTGTCGTAGTCCCGGCGCAGCTCGCGGACATTCACCGCCGAGGCTCTGAGCGGATCGCCGACCAGCCCGCTGTCCGCCTCGCACTCACCAAGCCATTGCCCGACACGCGGGTCGGTATTCATCTGGTGCGTAAGCCGGGCGAGCTGCGCAAGCTGTCGGGTGCGATGCTCCAGCCCGCGCGGGGGCATCATCGTCTCCTGGTCCCAGCCCAGAATCGCCGAAGTCGAGCCGAGCAGGCCGGCCTGCTTGATGTGGTCGATGAGTTGGGAGTAAGCAGAGTGGGTTGCAGTCGTGGTCATGTCTTAAACGCCAGCCGTTTCAAGTGGGAAGTTGTTGTTACATACTGTATACAAATTAAAAACCCCTACCTCACGGCAGGGGTGTTGGGATGGCAGCTTGTGCAGCGCAAGCCGTGGCTTGTCTACATGATTACGAGACCAGCGACTTACCCACCGCGCGCAGGTCTTCGCACGCCTCTTTGACGCGGTTGGCCATCGCTTCTTCGCCCTTCTTGAGATACGCGCGTGGGTCGTACAGCTTCTTCGTGCCCACCTCGCCGTCGATCTTCAGGACGCCGTCGTAGTTTTTCATCATGTGGTCGGCGATCGGGCGGGTGAAGGCGTACTGGCAGTCGGTGTCGACGTTCATCTTGACCACGCCGTAGTCCAGCGTCTCGTGGATCTCGTGCTTTTCCGAGCCGCTGCCGCCGTGGAACACCAGCCAGAAGTAGGCGTCTTGGCCGAACTTGGCCTTGATGGCGTCCTGGCCTTCTTTGAGGATGGTGGGCTTGAGCTTGACCGCCCCGGGCTTGTAGCTGCCGTGCACGTTGCCGAAGGTCGCGGCGAACATGTATCGGCCGCCCTTGACCGCGCTCAGACGCTCGTAGACATACACCATGTCCTCGGGCGTGGTGTACAGGTGCGAGTCGGGTGTGTCGTGGCTGCCGGCCGCGCCGTCTTCTTCGCCGCCGACGACGCCGGCCTCGACCTCGAGGATCTGGCCGATCTTTGTCATCCGCTCCAGCAGCGGCACCGCCAGGTCCATGTTGTCCTTGATCGGCAGGTTCGACGCGTCGAGCATGTGGCTCTGATACAGCGGCAGCTTGCCTTCCTTGACGCGGCGCTCGGACTCTTCGATCAGCGGCACCATGAACGTGTCGACCTGGTCCGGCGGGCAGTGGTCGGTGTGGACCGCGACGTTGACCTTGAGCTTGGCGGCGCAGCGGTGGATGTGCTCGGCGATGGAGATCGCGCCCATGACCATGTCGCCGTTGACGAGGCCCGAGGCGAACTTGCCGCCGCCGGTGGAGACCTGGATGATGCCGTCGGACTTGAGGTCGGCAAAGGCCTTGAGCGCGGCGTTGGCGGTGACCATCGAGCTCACGTTGATCGCGGGATAAGCGAAGTGGTTCTTGTAAGCGTTGTCGAGCATGCGAACGTAAGTCTTGTAGTCGGCGATTGGCATCGCGGGCTCCTTTGTGCAGGGTGTTGGGCGTAGGGTGTAGGGCTTGGGTCAGAGCACGAAGCGTGGGCGAGTGTGTGCAGACCTCCAAAGCCTGTCACTCGCTGATGCTTCGTGCTCTGACAGCCGAGCCAAGCATTATACTTCCCCGCCATGAGCCTACCAGTCCGCCCTCAATCGCTGTCGAGTATCACCGTCCCGCTGGGTTTTTCCGCGGGCGGCGCCACCTGCGGGATCAAGGTCTCCGGCAAGCCGGACCTGTGCCTGATCGCCTCGGACCGCCCGTGCTCGGCGGCGGCGGTGTTCACCACCAACCAGTTCAAGGGCGCGCCGGTACTCGTGGGCATGAAGCACCTGCCCGGCGGCTCGGGCCTGGCGCAGGCCATCATCGCCAACTCCGGCAACTCCAACGTCGCCACCCTCGCGCGCGGCGGCGAACAGCACGCCATCGAGATGTGTCAAGCCGTGGCGAAGATCATCGGCTGTGATTCAGAGGACGTACTGCCCGCGTCCACCGGCGTCATCGGTCGGCCTCTGCCCATTGACAAGGTGCTCGCCGGCATTCAAAGCATTAGTGGCAAACTCGGTCGCGGCGCCGACTATGACGAAGCCGCCATGCGCGGCATCCTGACCACCGACCTCGTCGAAAAGTGCACGCTGCAAACGTTCACCCTCAATGGCAAGACGTGCCACATCGGAGGCATCGGCAAGGGCTCGGGCATGATCGCGCCTTCGATGGCGACGATGCTTGTCTTCATCACCACCGACGTGGCGATCGAGCCGGGCGTCCTGCACCAGGCGCTGCTGACCGCCAACAGCCGATCGTTCAACCGCATCTCGGTCGACAGCGACACGAGCACCAGCGACACCGCCTACATCCTCGCCAGCGGCGCGGCCGGCAACGCGGTCATCGACAGCGCCAAGGGCCAGGCCTACGAGACCTTCACCGATGCGCTGACCGCGGCCTGCCGTGACCTGGCTGAGCAGGTTGTGGTCGATGGCGAAGGCGCGACACGGACGTTTGAGGTGCATGTCAAGGGCCTGCGAACGATTGAAGAGGCGGACAAGATCGGCCGGGCCGTGGCCGACAGCCCGCTGGTCAAGTGCGCCATCCACGGCTGCGACCCGAACTGGGGCCGACTGGTGATGGCGGCGGGCAAGGCGGGCGTCGAGCTAAATCCTGCCCAATTTACCGCGACGATCCAGGGC
>JBGSTE010000508.1:0-5374 GCA_041736655.1 Phycisphaeraceae bacterium
CGCCCCACCTTTTGTTTATCGAGTCAATCGTAATCGAACCGAGCTGGGTCAAACCGAACCGATCAGAACAGAACCCGATTACGATCCACGATTACGAGAACGAGAACGAGAAATAGAAAATAAGTTTTACGGTCACGCCAACACAGAAAGCTCCGTCGATGACAACTCGCCTGATCCTGATCGTGCTCACGCTTGGCCTGGCCTGGCCGGCGACCGCGGAGACGCGCCCCAACATCCTCGTCATCCTCGCCGACGACCTGGGTTTTGCCGACGTCGGCTGCTTTGGCGGCGAGATCGAGACGCCCAACCTCGACAAGCTCGCGCAGGGCGGCCTGCGTTTCACCCAGTTCTACAACACCGCCAAGTGCGAGTCGACACGCGTGAGCCTGATGACCGGGCTCTACGCCAACCAGGCGGGCAACGCTTCGCTTTCGCGGGGCGTCACGATCGCCAACGTCCTCCAGGACGCCGGCTACTTCACCGCCATGGTCGGTAAGTGGCACCTCAATGACGAGCCGACCGACCACGGCTTCATGCGGTACTTCGGCCACCTCTCGGGCGCAACCAACTTCTTCAAGGGCGACAACACCTTCCGCCTCAACGGCCAGCCGTGGTCTGACTTTGGCGAGAACTTCTACAACACCACCGCCAACGCCGACTTCGCCATCCGCTTCATCGACGAGGCCAAGACCACCGGCAAGCCCATGTTCATGTACATGGCCTTCAACGCCCCGCACTACCCGCTTCAATGCTCGAAGGAAGATTTCGCCAAGTACCAAGACACCTACACCGTCGGCTGGGACGCGATCCGCGCCAAGCGCATTGAGAAACAAAAAAAACTCAAGCTCTTCGCCGATGCGCCGCCGATGCCAGCGGATCGGCCCGAGCACGTCAAGCCGTGGAACACGCTCGCTGCTGACGAAAAAGACTGGGAAGCCAGGCGCATGGCCGTGTTTGCCGCGATGGTGGATCGGCTGGACACCGAGATCGGCCGGGTGATCGATCGGCTGCGCGAGCAGGGCATGCTCGACAACACGCTGGTGCTGTTCATGTCCGACAACGGCGCGTGCCCGTTTGACCGCACGCGCGGGAAAGAGCTCGAGCCGTGGAACCCCGACTCACACTGGTGCTACAGCACCGGCTGGGCCCACGTGGGCAACACGCCCTTTCGTTTATACAAGCAGAACCAGCACGAGGGCGGCATCACCTCGCCGACGATCGCGCACTGGCCCAACGGTTTGACCGCCAAGCCCGGCTCGATCACCCATCAGCCGGCCCACCTGATCGACGTGATGGCGACCGCCATCGACCTGGGCAAGGCGACGTACCCAGCGACGAACGCGAAAGGGCAAGTCCAGCCGATGCAGGGCCTATCGCTCACGCCGATCCTGCAAGGTCAGGAGCGTAAGCCGCACGAAGCGCTGTATTTCCAGTTCGCCGAGAACCGCGCGGTGCGAGCGGGGGACATGAAGCTCGTCTCGTTCCGTGGCGGGCCCTGGGAGTTGTACGATTTGTCGACGGACCGGACGGAGCTCAAGAACCTCGCGGCGGATCGGCCGGAGGCGGTCGTACAACTGAGCGCGAAGTGGATGCACTGGGCTGAGCACGTGAACCTGATGCCCCGACAAACGCGTCAGCCGGTGAAGGACGCGGCCCAGAAGCCGAATTTCTAAGTGAGGCTGGCGATTGAATCGAAGATAAGGGTGGCGGTTCGTTGCCCGCCGATCAACCTCAACGAGAGACCCGATGCCAATCGCATCCTCACATGCCCTGCTGCTACTGATCGTCGTTTTGCTGACGATCGGCTGCGCGCCCAAGCAGTCTGCGGTCAGGGCCGACCTGCGGGCGACCGACACCGCCGGGCGTGTGCCTGCGCTTTTCGATGCGGCCGATCAGCAGGACCCGCAGACGCTGGCGGAGCTGGTTCACGCGTTGATGGACGAGGACCCGGCGGTGCGTTTATTTGCGATCCAGGCCTTGCAGGAGCGGACCGGGCAGACGCTGGGGTATCATTACTACGATCCGGCAGAGCCCCGCCGTGCCGCAACGCAGCGCTGGCACCTCTGGCTGGACCAGCAGTCGGGCCAATCGTCGCCGGCCACCGCTGAAGTCGACACCCAACCCTGACCAGGGCAACCCCGCCCGGAACCTGACCCATCATGGCCAACCCGATCCAGGACATCCGCGCTCAAGACCACACCACCATCGTCCGCCTCGCCGGCTCGCTGACCGTCGTCAACGCGCCGGAGCTGCGCGTCGGGCTCTTCGAGGCGATCAAGCAATACAAGCCCAAGGTCCTGGCGATCAACCTCGGCGAGGTCGACTTCATCGACTCCAGCGCCCTGGGCGTCTTCGTCGAGGCCCGCCGGCAGATGATGCAGGCCACCGGCTCGGTCACGTTCACCAACGTCAACAAGGACGTGCTGGGACTGATGCGGATCATGCGGCTCGAATCGGTGTTCAACTTCGTCCAAGACGAGGCGCAGCTCAGCGCGGCGTCGGAGTAAGCTTCCGATAACGCTGCTATTGCCCGCCAATACCAACACAGAGATCACGGAGGCACGGAGGCCACGGAGTAAGAATTGGTTTGATAACCATGAATGAACTCCGTGTCCTCCGTGCCTCCGTGTCCTCTGTGCTGACTTTGTTTTAATTCAGTGGGATCAACCGAATAACAAGCAGAGATCAAACCCTCTCGGGCCTGTTATCGATGCGCCTGATCACCAAACCCATCACGGACCTCGGCGAGCGGGCGCTGGGCACCGTCACGTTTATCGGACAGTTGGGCCTGCTCATCAGCGCCACCTTCGGCGCAAGCCCGCGCATGGTCATCCGCCGGCGTGGCCGACGGCTGGCCTGGCGGAACCTGTGGTATCAGCTCTACCGCGTCGGGGTCAAGTCCATCGGCGTGGTCATGCTCGTGACCTTCTCCATCGGCGTGATCCTCTCACTCCAGATCGTGCCCATCCTCGAACAGTACGGCGCCGGCGACCAGATCGCCACCATCATCGGCATCGCGTTCTTCCGTGAGCTAGGCCCGCTGGTCGGCGCGATCGTTCTCACCGGCTTCGCCGGCGCGTCGATCGCCGCGGAGATCGGCACGATGGCGGTTAACGAAGAACTCAAGGCCCTGCGCTCGCACGCGATGAGCCCGGTGCGCTTCCTCGTCGTGCCACGCGTGCTGGCGTCGATGGTGATGACCACCTGCCTGGCCGTGCTGTCGAGCATCATGGGCATCGTCGGCGGGATGCTCACCACGCGGGCCGTCTCCGGCATGCCCTTCCAAGCGTATCTGGACCTGACGTTCTCCTCAACCGAAACCACCGACATCGTCACCGGCCTCTTCAAGGCCGGGGTCTTCGGCGTGCTCATCGGCGCCCTGGCCTGCCAACTGGGACTTGCCGTTCGCGGCGGCGCGGCCGGCGTGGGCAACGCCACCACCCGCACCGTCGTCATCAGCATCGTCGCGCTGACCATCGTGGACCTGGGATTTACTGCGGTGTTCTATATGTTGGGGTGGTGAGATGATTGATGATTGATGATTGATGATTAATCGGTAGGACAGGCATTCCTGCCTGTCAATCGGCGGAGCCGAATACAAAACACACATGATTCGTGACAGGCAAGAATGCCTGTCCTACCACGGAAAAATGACCACCACCCCCGACAACATCATCGAGATCCGCAACGTCACCAAGCAGTTCGGCTTAACGAAGGTGCTCGACGACCTGTCGCTGGATGTCAAGCGCGGTGAAAGGCTCGTCATGCTCGGCGGGTCGGGCGCGGGCAAGTCCACGCTCCTGAACCTCATGGCCGCGGAGACCCGGCCCACCACCGGCACGATCAAGATCGACGGCAAGAACATCTGCGGCATGTCCGAAACCGAACTGGACAACTACCGCAAAACGATGGGCGTCCTGTTCCAGTCCGGCGCACTCTTTAACTCGCTGACGCTCGCTGAAAACGTCGCCCTGCCCTTGCAGGAACACACGGACCTGGACCCGTCGACGATCGACACGATCGTCACGATGAAGCTCAACCTCGTGGGATTGCTGCCGCACAAGGACAAGTACCCCTCTGAAATCTCCGGCGGGATGAAGAAGCGCGCCGGCCTCGGCCGGGCGCTGGCGCTGGACCCGAAGATCATTTTTTATGACGAGCCCAGCGCGGGGCTTGATCCTGTCTCGGTGACCGAGATCGACAAGCTGATGGTCGACCTCAACGAGACGACCGGCGTGACGACGGTGGTCATCACGCACGAGATGACCAGCGCGTTTCGCATCGCGACACGGCTGGTGCTGCTGGACCAGGGCCGGTTCGTCGCCGACGGCACGGCCGAAGAAATGAAGCAGAGCAACAACCCGCTGGTGCATCAGTTTGTGCACGGTTTATTGGAAGGGCCCTTGACCGATCGCAAGGACACGACGCTGTATCACGACACGCTGTTGAAGCCCGGTCGGTGAGGTCGATAGTGGTATGGCTCCCTCGCCCTCTTAGGGAGAGGGTTGGGGAGAGGGTCGGGCGTAACAATGATTTTTACTGATGATTGACGTGGTGTTGATCGCGGAGCATGATGATGGAACCATCCAAGTACGCATTCCAGGCCGGGCTCTTCATCCTCGCGTCGATCGTGGCGGCGTTCCTGCTGGTGGCGCGCGTGGCCGAGAGCCGCAGCGCGCCCGCAGACGCAAGGCAGTATGTCGCGGTGTTTCCATCCGGCGAAGATGTCGGCGGGTTATCGGTCGGCGCGGAGGTTCGGCTGCTGGGCGTCAAGGTCGGACGCGTGGACAAGGTCGAGGTCGCGCCGCCCAAGTCGGCACAATCTGACGCGAGTATCCGGGTGACGTTTTCGATCGGCAAGGGGGTCGAGCTCCGCAGCGACAAGCCGATCGTGCAGTTGCAGACAGCGGTGACCGGCGGGGCGTGGCTCAATATCCTCAGCGTCGGCAACGGCGAAGCGCTGGCCGAGGGCGGCGAGGTGCTCGCCTCGACCGCGAACCTGTTGGCGATGATCGGCGACGTGCGCGATGAGATGGAGCAGACGCTCGCGGTCGTGCGAAAAGACCTGGACGCGGTCACGGTCGAATTGATCCAGACCGCTGACAGCATCGAGAAATCGTCCAACCAGGCGACCGCGCTGATCACCAAGATCGAGAGCGACATCGACCCGGTGCTGATGGATGTCGATACCTTTCTGGCCGAGGCCACCGGCGTGATGACCGACGTGCGCGGCGTGTTCGGCGACAGCGGCGATGATATCCGCACGACGCTGGCGAACCTCGGCTCGCTGACCACCCGGCTGGACACGCAGTTGCCCCAGACGCTCGAGGGCATCAACGGGTTTGTCGTTTCTGCCCAGGTGTTTGTCGCCAGC
>JBGSTE010000526.1:0-1638 GCA_041736655.1 Phycisphaeraceae bacterium
CCAGACCTGTGACCCGGCCCAGCGCCTCGCCGAACACGCCACCGACCCGGACGCTCCGCTCATTGACTTCAACGCTTCGCGCCTGGCCCCGCCCAAGCGCAGCCGTCTGACCAGTAAGCAGCAGTGGCTGATCCGCGCCGCGGTCATCGTTCTGCTTTTAGGCGGCACCGCCGGTTACCTCTGGTTCGACGCCACCGCGCGGCGTGACGCCCTGCAGGCCGAGTACGACGCGATCAAAGACAAAGCCGAAAAACTAAGCGTCATCCTCGCCCAGGCCAGGCTGGCTGAGCCGTGGTTCGACAAGCGCCCGCCGACACTGGACTGCATGCTCGAGCTGACGCGGACATTCCCCACGCGTGGCGAGATCCGTGTCGAGACGCTGACATTGCAGGATGACATGACCGGCCAGATCGACTGCACCGCCGAGGACCGCCAGACGATGGACGCCTATTTCCAGGGCATGCAGCGCTCCTCGGCGTTACTGAATGTCGACCGCGGCAGTGTCAGGCCCGGCGGCGCACCTGAAAACTGGATCGATTTCCCGGTTTCCTTCCGTTTTGAGCCCAAGGACAGTAAGGACCAGCCATGAATAAGCGCGAGAAGATGCTTGCAGTGGCGGTTGTCGCGGTCCTCGGCGGGCTGGCGCTCCTGAACTGGGTCATCGACCCGGCACTGGCGGCCTTTGATGCGGTCGGCGTGCAGGCGGAGCAGATCAAGAATGATCTGAAAGATGCCCGCGTGCTGGTCGACAGCGAGGCGAAGATCCTTCAGCGCTGGACCGGCTACGAGAAGGCCGGTCTCGACCGCTCGCGCGACGAGGCCGACGCACAGACCAGCGGCGCGCTCTTGATCTGGGCCGAGAAAGCGGGCTTTGATCCCAAGGAAGTCAACCTCACCAACGACAAGCCCAAGGTCGACGACGACAAGCCCTTTGCCGAGCTGAGCTACACGCTCAACGCTCAGGGCAAGCTGTCGCAGGTTTTTGATCTCTTGTGGTCGGTCGATCACTCGCCGTTCCCGCTGCGGATGCAAAAGTGTGTGATCGATCTGCGAAACGATAAGAGCGAGGCCCTGCAGGTCACGCTCACGGTGACCACGCTCTATAAGTCTCAGGAGCCGGCGAAATGAAAACCAGTTGTGTTTACCGATATTGGATTGTTGTGCTGCTGCTGGCCGGGCTATGCCTGGGTCTTGGACAAGCGCTTGCGCAGACGGGCACGAAGACGCCTGAGCCTGCCAGGCCCGGCGCGTGGACCCCGCCACAGGAAGACCGCGCGGTCTACCGCGACATCGTCGACTTCAACATCTTCCTGGCCGACCGGCGACGCCTGGCGGAGAAGGTGGATCGTGAACGCAACCCTCAGCCGCCGACGCAGATCGTCAGGCGTGACCCCGAGCCGGTCAAGCCCGATGAGCCGCCGCACCCGGACTCGCTCTGGCGTTTCACCGGCACCGGGCACGATCCGCAGGGGATCGTCGCGTTCATCGAGAACACCAAGTCCGGCGAACTGACACGCATCACCGGGCCCACCGACTTCTCCCTGGGCAAAATCACCACCATCGGCTACGACGCGCTCATGTACGTCGTCGACGATCAGCAGCGCGTCATCCAAGTCGGCCAGTCGCTGCTGGGCCAGC
>JBGSTE010000606.1:0-5916 GCA_041736655.1 Phycisphaeraceae bacterium
GCGACGCGCATCGCGCCGTGCGTGAGCGTGCCGGTCTTGTCGATCAGGAGTCGCCCGGGCCTGCTCAGGCGATCGAGCACCGCGCCGCTCTTGATGAGGATGTCCCGCCGCGCCGCACGGCCGATCGCTACCGCCAGGCTCAACGGCGTCGCCAGCCCCAGCGCGCATGGGCACGCCACGATCAAGAGCGCCACCGTGTGGTCCACCGCCGAACTGATATCGATCATGCTCCACACTGCAAACACGACTAGCGCCAGGCTCGACACCACCACCACGAAGTAGCCCGAGACACGGTCCGCCAACGCGACGATCGCGGGTTTGTCGGCCACGCCCTGCTGCACCAGCGACATCAACCGACCAACACGTGACGCCTCACCGATCGCGGTGACGCGCATCCGCACGGTCGCGCCGGCCAGTTGCGCTCCCGCACAGACCGTGTCGCCGACCGAAACCGGTACGGGCCGGGACTCGCCGGTGATCAGCGCCGCCAGGATCGAGGCCTGGCCAGACGCGATCACGCCGTCGGCCGCGATCAGTTCGCCCGCACGCACCTCCAGCACATCACCGACCGCCACCGCCTCGATCGGGACCTGCTCAATGGATGCTGCGCCGTCGCCGCCATTTACCACTCGCCGACAACTCGTCGGCATCAGCGAAAAAAGCAGCTCGACCGCGTCGTCAGCCCGGCGCTGCTGGCGGTACTGGATGAACCGACCAACCAGCAGCAGGAACACGAGCACCGTCAGCGAGTCGAAGTAAATCTCGCCCCGCCCGAGCACAACATTGACCAACCCCGCCACACCGCCGACCAATAGCGCCAGCGCAATCGGCACGTCCAGGTGCGGGCTTCGCGTCCGCAGCGCCGCCAGCGCCCCGCGGAAGAACACCTGCCCCGGCCAGGCCAGCGACAACACGCCAAGCCCTGCGCTGATGTAGCGGAGAAAGTCAGAGAATTCGCGTTCGATCCCGCCGAACATCCCCGCATAGAGCGCAAGCGCCAGCAGCATCGTGTTGCCCGCGATCGCGCCCGCGACGCCCATGCGGATCACCATCGTCCGTTGCTCAGCCAGGCGAAGGTCGCGCTTGCCGCCGCCCTTGGCCGGGTGCGCGCCGTAGCCGAGCGTATGCAACGCCTTGGCGATGGCAGACAGCCGAACCCGTGTCGGGTCCCAGGTCAGGCGGACGATGCCTTCGCGCAGGCTCAGCCGCGCTTCGATCACACCCGCTGCAACGCGGGGCAGCTTCTCGATCAGCCAGACACACGCCGCGCAGTGCACGCCTTGCAGTAACAGGTCGCAGGACAACAGGCCCCCGCTGACTGGCCGAACGTACAACTCGTGGAACTTCTCCGCATCCAGGGCTGCGAAGCGATCGGTGTTGTCGGGATTGATCGTTGCGTTCACTGAGGTGCCAGACTGATCGCGCAGTCGGTAGTAAGCCTCAAGGCCGCAACTGTGGATCACCTGATAGGCCGCTTCGCAGCCGTTGCAACAGAACTGCTCGCGCCGGCCGTCGATGAGCAGGCCGGCGGGCACAGCTAAGCCGCAGTGCTCACAAGCGTGCTGCGACTCGGCGCGATCCTGATCTGCATCGATGTGTGTTGAGATCGTCGACATCTTTACGGCACTACCTTGCAGCATTCAGGCGTTGTTTCACCTGCCGATTGCACGTTCGCCAGTGCTTCACCGGCGTCCTGCGACACCGGCTGCTGCGCGGCCAGGGCCGAGGCATCGAGCATGCTCCGACCGGCCATGGTCCACAGGCCCACGAGGATGAGTACGACCGCGGTCACATGCGGCAATCTTCGCCCCAGCACGCCGGTCAACTGCTGGAGACCTGAGCCCAGCGACACGAGCACCGGCAGCGTGCCCAGCCAGAACACCGCCATCGTCGCGCCGCCCCACCATGGGCTTGCCGTACCCGCGGCCGCAGCAGCAAAGGCGTACAGCCAGCCGCACGGTAGGAGCGTCGTCAAGAGTCCAATCACCAGCGCCCGACGGACCGGGCTGAGCGTCATCGCCGCGCGGTGCCCGACCTTCAATAGTTTCTGCATGAACGCCGGCACAGGCATCCGCATCGCACGCCGACCCATCGCGTGCAGCACCGCCGAGATGCCAAACACCACCATCACCGCACCGGCCAGCACCATCGCCACCCGGCTGACACCCGCCAGCGCGCCGCCCAGATCAAGCAGTGCCCCGACCGAACCGGCCGCAACACCCAGCAGCACATACGTCAGCAGTCGGCCCAAGTGATACGCAGCTTGACGCATTGCTCGTGCGCCCGGCGGCTCATGGTCACCGGACACCGCGAAGGCCAGGAACGCGCCGCACATCCCCACGCAGTGCAGCGAACCCAACAGACTTGCAACAAAAACCGCGGAAATCAGGGCGATCATCGCTGAACCTCCGGCTGTCGCACAAACTGCTTGCGCTCGGCGATGAAGCGCTCTTCACCACGCACAGCAGTCAAGTCAAAATTCCAGAAGCCTTCCTTGCCTAAGTCGCTTTGTGCCGCATACTGGCCGGGCAACACCTCACGCAGCGTGAGGGTCTGCACTTGATTAGCTCGCGCCAAGTGGTAGCAGGTCACGCTTACCGACGCATCGCTGATCGACTGACCCGCTGCGTCACGCAACACGACGACCAGCTCGCGCCGGCCGACCGCATCGATCACGCTTGCGGGCTTGATCTCCAACTGCCAGCCCAACGCGGCGCTCTCGGCAAGCTGAGCCTTGTGCTGATCGTGGTCCACCGCCTTGTTGTAGTAGTCCGGCACGACCGCGAACGATCGATCGCCGGTCGCGAGTGTGATCGCAACAACGATAAACACGATGTGACCGCCCAGCAGGCCCGCGACGACCAGCGGCATCGTGAACCGGCGTGCAGGTTGCACCTGTTTTGCAGACCCTTGCGTCTTCTCTGTCGTTTCAGGCGTCATGGTCTTTGCCTTGCGCTTTCTCGTGGGATGTGTGGGTCTTATGCGTCGCGCTGCTGCTGCACGGGCAAGTCCTGCAGTCGCAGACACAACCAGCCTTTTTTGGTTTCTTGGCCTGAGCGGTCTGTACTTGCTCAGCCTGACTCAACGGTGTTGCCGAGGGTTTGACATGGGGTTGACTCATGGCGTACTTCCTTGTGTTGCGGGGTTGTCCTGCGTGGCCGGTTCGGGGCGTTGGAACGGGCCTTTCATCTGAAACACTTCTTCCGCGACGACGCGCTGGCCGTCGCTGACCTGAAGCGTGACGTTCAATCGGCCCTTATCAAACAACTCAAACGGAGCGGTCAGGTCCACCGCGATCGTCTTCGTTTCATTTGGCGTGAGCTCGAACGCGCCGCCCTGGATCAGCGCGCGGACTTCTGCCGGCTCAACGCTGAGGCTGTAGGCGTGCGCGATGCGGTCGCGGTTGACGATCTTCAGCCGCATCTGGTTCTGGACCTCACCGGAATCAAGCACGACAAACGGCCGACCCATCCCGCGCATCGGCGTCACATCCGCCATCGAGCGGTTGACCAGCACGTACAGGAAGGCCGTGAACACCACGCAGACCATGACCGGGTAGATCACCACGCGCGGCCGCATGATGCGTTTTCCCTTGCCCTGTAACGCTTTCTTGGAGGTGTAGCGGATCAGACCGTGCGGCCGACCGACGCGGTCCATGATCGCGTTGCACGCATCGATGCACTGCGCGCAGCCGACGCACTCCAGTTGCAGGCCCTCGCGAATATCGATCCCCGTCGGACAGGTCACGACACACTCGCCGCAGTCGATGCAGTCTCCCTGGCCGGCGAGGATCTCCAGGCCGACGGTGCGCTCGGCCTCGGGCTTGTTCTTCTGTTCAAAGGCCTCACGCTTTTGCTTGCCGAGCTTGCCGCGTGGTTCACCCCGGCCCGGGTCGTAGCTGATGATCATCGACGACTCGTCGAGCATGACCGACTGGAATCGGCCGTAGGGGCAGGCGACGATACAGAGCTGTTCGCGGAAGACGCAGGCGTGGAACATCAGGGCCGCGGTACAGACGAGGATGAACGCAAAAGCGCCGAAGTGCTTGAGCGGGTTGCCCAGCGACCATTCAAAGAGCTGACCGACGCCGACGAAATACGCGAGGAACAGGTGCGTGAGGTTCAGACAGATGATGAAGAACACGAAATACTTCGCGACCGTCCGCCACGCGGCCGGCGGTCTGGCGGTTTTGCCGCCCAGCCCCGCCCGGCCGTCGAAGAGCCGTTCGATGGGTCGAAATACAAACTCCATGTACACCGTCTGCGGGCAGCCCCATCCGCACCACACGCGGCCGAGCATAGCGGTGATGAAGAAGATCGACAGGAACACCGTCAGCATCAAGAGCGCCAACAGAAACGTATCGGTCGGCAGGAAGGTGACACCAAAGAGATGAAACCGCCGGTTTAGGATATCCAGCAGGATCAACGGTTCGCCGCCGACCTTGATAAAAGGCAGCGCGACAAACAGGGCGATCAGGCCATAGGCCACGATCCGCCGCCAGAAGAGAAACGGCCCCTTGGCGAGTTTGGGATAGAGCCAGCGGCGCGAGCCGTCCTTCTCAAGGGTCGAGAGCACATGTTCCTGAGGTTCAAGCAGGTTCGGGTTGTTGCTGTAGTTTGCCATGACATCGTCCTGTACACCCCCTGTCAAACTTCATTACTGCACTTGGGTGTTTGGCTCTGCCGCCTGGCCGACGGACCAGTCGCCTTGGATGACTTCACCTTCGGCGGGCTTGCCGCCTGCGACGTTGGTGTTTTTAAGTGAAGCGACGTAGGCCGAGACGAGCACAACTTCATTGGGATGCAGGCGGTTGCCCCACGCGGGCATCGCGCCGTTTTTTCGGCCGTTGATGATGACGTCGGCGATGTCCTGGATCTTTTTCACGTTCAGGAAGGCGTTGTCGGTGAGGTTGGGCCCGGAGTTGCCCCCGGCGTTGCTGCCGTGACAGGAGGTGCAGTGCGTCTGGAAGACGTTGGCACCAAAGGCCAACCACTGCTCATCCTTGGCGTACTTGACGAGCGTGGCGGCATCGGGCTCGAGCGTGCCCAGTTCGCCGAACTTCTTCTCGAGGTTCGCGACGTAGGCGCGTTCGTACTGTCCCTGCGGGGTCAGCGCGCCGTCGGACATGAGCGTGAAGATCATGTAGATGGGCGTGAAAACAACGGTGACCAGGAAGATCCACGTCCACCACGCCGGCGTGGGGTTGTCGTACTCCTGGATCCCGTCGTAGTTGTGGCCGGTGAGGCGTTGTTCGTTGTTGGGGGTCTGCTCGCTCATGGCGGCGTTCCTTGGTTGTGTTCTAGATACGTGTTGTGGTTAGCGGCTGGCCGCGGGCTCAAGCCCGCTCGGCCGGGTTACTTGGTCCTCGGCTCCACCGGCTCATCGCTGAGCGGGATCTGGCTCTGCCGGTCGATCTCCTTCTTGGATCGCGTCATCGTGCGGATCACGACCGCCACAAACACGCCGAAGAAGATGACCAGCGCGATCTGCGAGAGCAGTGTGAAGTTCATCGCTCGTAAGACGTCTTGAAACATCATCGGCCTCCGTTGGGGTTCACGACGCCGAGTGTTGCGGGAGCGCCGGTGCTTTGCGCTTGAGCAGCCGGCGCCGCATCGGGCGCTGCATCGACTTCAGGCTCGGGCGCCTTATTCAGGTCCGTGCCCATGCGCTGCAGGTACGCGATCAGCGCGATGACCTGCTTGTCTTCCAGGTCTGCGGCCAGTGGTCCGCCCTGCTCCTGGATTTCCTTGGAAATCTGCGTGGCCTGGGCCTTGGCGTGTGCGACCGCTGCGTCGCCGGTCGGGTAATCGACGAAGTGCTCATCATCCGGGTGCAGGATCATGATCGCGCGGACGCGGACGGGGATCGACTCGAAGTCAAGCTCTTTGCGTTCGAGCCAGGGGTAAGGCGGCATGA
>JBGSTE010000620.1:0-4717 GCA_041736655.1 Phycisphaeraceae bacterium
TAAGGATGCATATCTGCCCGGTGTCGTTACCCTTTCTTGAAGTTTATTAGAGGTGCCCACGCGATGACCAGCCATCACGACGCACAGCAGCCGGGCCCGACCGACCTCAGCCGACGCGGCTTTGTTTCAAGCGCCGCGACCGCTGCTGGCGCTCTTGGCCTTGGCCTGTGGGCGGGGGCCGGCGCATCGGTCGCAATGGGCAACCCCGCCCCGGCTCCGCAGCGAAGCGCCAAGCGCGCCCTGCGACTAGCCCACCTCACCGATACCCACGTCCAGCCCGAACGCGCTGCCGACCAGGGAATGATCAGTTGCCTCAAGCACATGCAGGGGCTCGACGACCCGCCGACCTTCATCCTCTTCGGCGGAGACAACCTCATGAACGTCGACGACCCCGCCAACACCGGCCAGCGTGCAGAACAACTCATCAACCTCTGGAACGAACTCCTCAAGCAGCACTGCAAACTCCCCCACACCTCCTGCATCGGCAACCACGACATCCTCGGCCTCAAGCAGGACACCGGCAAGGACTGGGCGGTCAAACAGTTCAACCTCCCCGGCAAATACTTCAGCCTCGACCGCGAAGGCTGGCACTTCATTGTCCTCGACTCGACGTCGCCCCAGGACGGCGGCAGCTACAAGGCCAGGCTCGATGAAGAACAGTTCGCCTGGCTGGAGAACGACCTCCAGCAGACACCCGCCGACCGACCCGTCCTCGTCCTCTCGCATATCCCCATCATCACCGTCACCTCCTTCTTTGATGGCGACAACGAAAAGACCGGCAACTGGGTCGTGCCCGGCTCGTGGATGCACATCGACGCCCGACGCCTCAAAGACCTCTTCAACAAACACCCCAACGTCAGGCTCTGCCTCTCCGGCCACGAACACCTCGTCGACCAGGCCACCTACAACAATGTCACCTACTGCTGCAACGGCGCAGTCTGCGGCGCCTGGTGGAAAGGCAGCTACCACGAATGCGCGCCGGGCTACGGCATCGTGGACCTCTACGAAGATGGATCATTCCACAATCAGTACGTCGTCTACGGCTGGGAACCTAAACCCTAAGACCTGGAAAAACCCATGAAAACCCCGCGTTTACCCGCCTTTTTGATGCTGATCACCGCGATGCTCGTCGTCGGACACGCCGCCCGTGCGGCAGAAGCCGTCAAGGTCTACATCCTCGTCGGCCAGTCCAACATGCAGGGACAGGCGTCGATGCAGACCCTCGGCTATCAGATCAAAGACCCCCGCACCGCAGACACCTTCGCACACCTGCACGACGGCCAAGGCAACTACAAAACACGCGACGATGTCTACATCAACTTCATCGACCGCCGCGGCCAACTGACCCTCGGCTATGGCTCGGGGCAGGAAAGGTTCGGACCCGAGCTGGGCTTTGGCTGGGTCGTCGGCGAACACCACCAGGAGCCCGTGCTTCTCATCAAAGCGGCCTACGGCGGACGCTCGCTCTTCCGCGATTTCCGCTCGCCCTCCGCCGGCCTGCCCGATGAGGCCTTCCTCCAGGCCGAGCTCGAGAGCGCTCAACAGAACGTCCGCAACAACAACGAAAGACGAAACGTCAACGACCCGCTGCCCACGATGGACGATATCAAGTCCAAGTACGGCTTCGCCTGGCGCGACATGGTCGGCGAGATCAACAACGTCAGGCAAAACTACAAGACGCTCTTCCCCGAGCTCAAGGACCGCGAGCTTAACTTCGCTGGCTTCGTCTGGTTCCAGGGCTGGAACGACATGATCAGCGACAACAACTCCGCCGCCTATACCGACAACATGCGCCACTTCATCAACGACGTGCGGAAAGAAGTCGGCATCGCGGACCTGCCCTTCATCATCGGCCAACTCGGCGTCGACGGCCCGTACACCGGCCAGGACGCGAGCAAGGACAAGAAGGAAATCTTCAAGGCCCGACAGGCCGCCGCCGCCGAAGGACTCAAGCAAGTCGTCGTTGTCAAGACCGACCAGTACTGGGACCCGGTCGCCGCTGAAAAATACAAGACCTGGCGCGACGACATCGACGAGTGGCGCAAATACGGCAACGACCACGGCTACCACTACCTCGGCAGCCCGCTGATCATCTATCGCATCGGCGAAGCCTTCGGCAAGGCGATGATCGGCTTGCAGTAACCTTGATACGTGGCCGATCCATCACAGATCAAGGAACCGCTTGAGGTTGAGCTTGTCGAATTTGTCGACACCCACGATGTACATCCGCAGCTTCTCGGGCTCGTAGTAGAACCAGCCCGTGCCCGGCGCGCTGTATGACCACTGCTGCTTGAAAGGCCCGGCCTGGATCCACACCGACGGGGGCTTGTCGGTCAGCGGCTCGTCGAACAACTCGCCGCTGCCCACCGTTTCCTCGCCCTTATCCTTCAGCAGCACGCGGTAGCTGTACTTGACGGTCAACGGCTTGGTCTCCTCGAACTTCACCGCCGCCACCGCGCCGTCCTGAATCATCACGATCAGGTTGTGCTTGTACGAAATGACCCCGGCCAGGCTCTTGTCCGTCAACTCGGTGAGGTCCGGCTCGGTGTCCTGAACCGCGTGTGTGTACGGAAGATACACCGCCAGCCCAAGCCCTAAAACCAACGCAGATATCAACAGCAACGTTCGTGGTTTCATGGTCGTTCCTTTCTTCATTGCAACATGCGTCGTCGACCCGTCGCTCGGCGGGTCCCTAAGCCCAGGCCGATCACCAGCAACACGCCGATCCTCGGCTCGGGCACGTTCACAGCCGACGCCTGCGTCCAGTTCGCCAGCACCAGGTCCACCTCGAACATGCCAACCTCGCCGTCGCCGTCCCAATCGCCCTGGGTAAGGTTAAATGGCGTCGTCGGCTGGGCGTAGCGCGTCATCACGTGTTGCAGGTCCGCCTCGTTGACCAGCTCGTCGCCGGTGAAATCGCCGGGATCGTGCAGTGAAATAAACGCGGCGCTGGCCAGCAGGCTGTGCGCGGCGGTGGTGGGGTGGATCTCGTCCCAGAACACATACGTGGCCGGGTTGGCCGCGGCGTTGCCAAAGGCCGGGTCGCTCGTATTGGTAAACCCAAAATCGGCAGGGCTGCTGAGCAGGCGATCAAACGTCGCCTCGACATCAAAGAGCGTGATGTCGATACTCAGCGAAGCGGCAAGATTGACGACCGCGCTGTTCAGCAGATCGTTGTACGCGATGATCTTGTTGTTGAGTGTCGCCTGGTTGGAGGTGCCGTTGTAGCGCGGGACGTCGCCGAGCTTAGGCAGGTTCATGACCAGGAAGCGTTCGGCCCCGTCGTTGGCCAGGGCCGTGATGTGGCTGGCCATGTTGGCGCTGACGGAAGCGGGCGTGCCGACGTTATCGAAAAAATCGTTGCCACCAGCCCAGAGCACGAACAACTCGCTGCCCGTGGGATTGTTCGAGCCGGTGTAGTTGCTGACCTGTCGGCCGACGTTGTCGATGACGCCGAAGCTCAGCGTGCCCGAGCCGGTGCGGGCCCCGCCGTGGGCGAAGTTGTCCCCGCTGTTGTCGCTGCGCGAAGACGCTGAGCCGGGCAGGGCGAGTTTGTCATCGAGGTACTCGACCCAGACCGGCCCGTTGGAGAATCGGCCGTTGGTGACCGCGTCGAAGGTGTCAGCGCCAAAGAAGCTGGCGAGCGCGGAGAACGGGTGGTTGTAGGTGTTGCCCACATCCGACAGCGAGTCGCCGAAGACGACGACGTTGTTGTAGTTGATGGGTCCAGCGGCGGTGAGCGGCCCGGCAAACAGCGATAGCAGGGCGGGCAGAAGCAGGGCGGAGCGTCGTGACATACCTACCAGCATACTCGGCAAAGCACGGAACACCATGACTTTCTCCTGCGGAACCAGGGCAATCGCACCTCAGATGAGAGGTGGGGCGGGCATCTTGCCCGCCGTTGGCCGACAGGCCTAATGGGGTGATTGATTTCAGACCGCGTCGCATTGGCGGGCTGGAAGCCCGCCCCACCTGAATCAAACGCGACATCTTCTGCCGGTCCGCCGCGTCACGCCCCGCTCGCCACACAACAGCACCTCATACCGCTTAGAATCCACCCCTACGCCACGCGGGAAAACACCCTTGCACGAATCCAAGATCGCCAACCTCACCGTCGGCCAGGACCGCCCGCTGACCATCATCGCCGGGCCCTGCCAGATCGAGTCGCTGGACATGTGTCTGCAAGTGGGCGAGGCGGTGCGCGACCGCTGCGCCCAGCTCGGCCTGCAATACATCTTTAAGGCCAGCTTCGACAAGGCCAACCGCTCGTCCATCCACACCCCGCGCGGCCTGGGGCTTGAGGAAGGCCTCGCATCGCTTGAACGCATCGGCAAAACGCTCGGCGTGCCGACGACCACCGACATCCACGAGCCCTACCAAGCAGAAGCCGCCGGCCAGGCGGTCGACCTCCTGCAGATCCCCGCGTTCCTCTGTCGGCAGACGGACCTGCTCGTCGCCGCCGCGAAGACCGGACGGGCCGTCAACGTCAAGAAGGGCCAGTTCCTCTCGCCCGGCGAGATGAGTAACGTCGTCAGCAAACTCACCGAAGCCAACTGCACGTCCATGATGCTCACCGAGCGCGGCACCTTCTTCGGCTACAACCGCCTGGTCAACGACATGCCCGGCCTCGAAGACATGATGCAGCTCGGCTGGCCGGTCTGCTTCGACGTCACCCACTCGACCCAACTGCCCGGCGGCGGCGGCACCCACACCTCCG
>JBGSTE010000628.1:0-2017 GCA_041736655.1 Phycisphaeraceae bacterium
GCGTTGCCCGGGTTGGCCGGCGCAGCCAGGAACTGCGCGAGCGTTGTCGCCTCGACCGACTTGCTCAGGTCCAGCACGAACAGCTTGTCATCCACCGGCTGATTGACCGACGACCAGGTCAGGTCATAGTGAAACCGCACCGCGTCCAGGCCCGAGTTGACCAGTTGCTGTGCATCCACCTCGATCAGCAACTGATCGATCAACTGCGTCTTGCGATCGCACAGAAACTCGGCCGATCCATACTGCGAGGCAAACCGCACGCCGGTGTGTTGCTCCCGGCCTTTTTGCTTGGGTGTAAACGCGCTCGCGTTTTGTGTGCTGCCGCCGCTGAGCCAGCCCATCGGGTCCTCAGCCAGCAGAAGCACAAGCGCCGGCGGCATCGGGTTGTTCAGGTCTGGGAAGACGCCGACCAGTTGCTCGTAAGTCAAAGGCGAAGTCATCGCCACGCGCAGGTGCCTGCCGGGCAGGTCGTCCGCCACGAGCAGGATGTCCTTGCCATCGCAAATCAGCGTGTAGCCCGGCCGATCCACGCGCAGCCGATCGGTCTTGCGGTCGAAGACAACCCGGTAGCTGGTGGTGAAAAACTCGGTCTCGTCGGGGTAGGAAAAGTAAGGCTCGTAACGGACATCGATGACCGCCGAGTCCA
This sequence comes from Phycisphaeraceae bacterium, assembly GCA_041736655.1. Classification (GTDB taxonomy): domain Bacteria; phylum Planctomycetota; class Phycisphaerae; order Phycisphaerales; family Phycisphaeraceae; genus JAHQVV01. Next base: position 647 of record JBGSTE010000628.1, read on the forward strand.
CCGCGCGATGCGTCTGAATCATCGCCTGGGCGACGGTGCGCTGGGTCTGCCCCGGCCGATCCGGCGGCCTGGGCTGCGCCAGCGAGCGATCGGCGACCGACATCGACAGCAGCCCGACCAGCGCTAAGGCCCAAAACCGATATCTTCGTAAAATCAACCGCCTGCCCATCCCCCCAGCAAACCGCAGACCCCCCGCCGGCCAAACTCCAAAGTCCGGACAAATCGAACTTGCAAGCCCGCCCAGACATGCTAGGATTTAGGACTACACAACGCGGGTGTAGCTCAGTGGTAGAGCGTCACGTTGCCAACGTGAATGTCGTGAGTTCGAATCTCATCACCCGCTTTTTTTCTAAACCATCGGTCAATCACTAGATACGTGAACCTGCCTGCGTCGGGCAGCGTGACCTGAAGGCCCTGAAACTTTGGTAGTACTACCAAAGTTCTCATTGGGGCCTTTGGAGACACGCGATGCCCCGCAAACCCAACATCCCCAAGTACGGCCTGCACAAGGCCACCGGCCAAGGCCGCACCACGATCAATGGCAAGGCTTACTACTTCGGTCCCTACGAAGACGAGACCAGCTACAACAAGTACAAGAAGCTCGTCGCCGAGCACCTGGCCGGCGGCGTCGCCGACGTCGAACTCCCGACGACCGATGGCATGCCCGACATCCTCGTCAGCGAACTGATGGTCCGTTACCTCGAACACGCCAAGTTCTATTACGTCAAGAACGACGAGCCGACCGGTTCGTACACGAACATCACCTACGCGCTGAGACCCTTGCGGGCGCTAAACGCCGACACCCTCGCCCGCGAATTCGGCCCCAGGGCGCTCAAGCTCGTGCGCGAGCACATGATTGAGTTCGAGGACCTGTCCCGGAAGCTTATCAACGACCGGTTGAACACGATCCGCCGGATGTTCAAATGGGGCGTATCCGAGGAGCTGGTGCCGTCGGCGGTGTACGAGGCGTTGCGGTCGGTCGATGGCCTGCGACGCGGGAGGACCCGTGCGCGTGAGACCGAGCCGGTGCAGCCGGTCCCCGACGAAGTCGTTGAGATGACCCTGTCGTATATGTCGCCGGTCGTCGCCGACATGGTCCGCGTCCAACGGTTGACCGGCATGCGACCGGGCAGCGTTGTTCTGATGCGCCCCTGCGACCTGGACCGCTCCGACGACGTCTGGGTCTACACGCCGTCGAGCCACAAGACCGAACACCACGGTATTGAACTGAAGATCCTCGTCGGTCCCCAGGCCCAAGCGATCCTCACCCCGTACATGACCAGCCGGTCGCCGCACGCGTTCATCTTCTCGCCGGCCGAGGCCGCGGCCTGGCACCGTGAGCAGCGGGCGGCCAAGCCCTCGACCCGCAAG
>JBGSTE010000733.1:0-1945 GCA_041736655.1 Phycisphaeraceae bacterium
TAAAGACCTCAACATGCGAGTTCTCTATGAGCGACGCTACGCCATGGAGTGGCTCGATGGCCTTGAGCCATGGGATGAAGTTACTTGTGACTCTTAAGCAGTTATAACCATGGATGTAACCAAAACGACTTTAATCGACCTGCGCGACGCGATCGCGGCCAAGACAATCTCGGCCGTTGAGGCGACACGCGCCTACCTCGCCCGCATCGACAAGTACAACGCATCCTTCAACGCCTACCGGCAGGTCATCGCGGACTACGCCATCAAGCGGGCCGCGCTCGTTGACGCCGGGCAGGTCACCGGCTCCCTCGCCGGCGTACCCATCGCCATCAAGGACTGCATGTGCCACAGCGAAGGCACCACCGCCTGCTCCTCGAAGATGCTCGAGCACTACCGCTCGCCTTTCACCGCCACCGCGATTGCCAAACTCGAAGCCCAGGGCGCGGTCATCCTCGGCAAGACGAACATGGACGAGTTCGCCATGGGCTCGTCGACCGAAAACTCGGCCTTTGGCGTCACCAAAAACCCGTGGGACTTAACCCGCGTGCCCGGCGGATCGTCCGGCGGATCAAGCTGCGCCATGGCCGCGGACCTCGCTGCCGCGACGCTCGGCTCAGACACCGGCGGGTCAATCCGCCAGCCCGCGTCCATCACCGGCATCGTCGGGCTCAAGCCCACCTACGGCCGAATCTCACGCTGGGGGCTCGTCGCTTTCGCCTCCTCGCTCGATCAGATCGGCACCTTCAGCCACACCGTCGCCGACACCGCCCTGCTCTGCCAGGTCATGTTCGGCAAGGACAAGCTCGACTCGACCAGCGCGGATATCGCTGTGCCGCAAGACCTCCACGATGTCGACGGCTCGCTGGAGATCGATGGCCCGCTACGCATTGGCATCGCCAGGCAATATCTGCAGGAAGGCGTCAACGACCCGTCCGTCACCGCCGCGTTTAACGAGGCGCTGGAGGTCTATAAGTCCCAGGGCGCCCAGATCGTCGAGGTCGACCTGCCGCACACGAAGTACGGCATCCCGTGCTACTACATCGTCGCCACCGCCGAGTGCTCGTCGAACCTCGCGCGGTACGACGGCGTACACTTTGGCCACCGGACGAGCACGCCCACGCCGCCGGGCGAGAACCCGATCCACCACTTGTACTGCCAGTCCCGGGCCGAGGGCTTTGGCGCGGAAGTCAAGCGCCGCATCGTGCTCGGCACGTACGCGCTGTCCTCGGGCTACGACGAGAAGTATTACGACCTGGCGCTGCGGACACGACGCCTGATCGCCGGCGACTTTGACACGGCCTTTCAGCGCTGCGACGCGATCCTGTGCCCGACAACGACCGGCCCGGCATTTAAGATCGGCGAAAAGGCCGACGACCCCCTGGCCATGTACATGAACGACATCTACACCGTCACCGCCAACCTCGCGGGTATCCCCGGCCTATCTTTGCCCGGCGGCTTCGCACAGGTCGACGGCAAGACCATGCCGGTGGGTATTCAACTCCTGGGCAAGGCCTTTGACGAAAAACGCCTGCTCCGCATCGCGCGGGTGTACGAGAAGCAGACGGAGTATTGGAAGAAGCGGCCGGTGCTCAGTTGATAGGGATGTTTCACTTGCTCAACCCCGTGCTTACGCGTTAGGCTTGTTGCATGGCCAAAGACAAAGACAGGCTCTATCTCGGTATTGATCTGGGCGGCACGAACATCCAGGCGGCGGTCGTCCGTACGTCCGACTGCGCGGTCATCGCGCGGGACGGCGCGAAAACCCGTGCAAAAGATGGGTCTGACGCGGTGATCGAGCGGATCGAGAAGCTGTGCAAAAAAGTGATCGACGACGCGAAACTCAAGCCCGAAGATCTGCGTGGGCTGGGCATCGGCGCGCCGGGCGCGATCGATATTGAACAGGGTGTCGTACTCCGAGCGCCGAACCTGGGCTGGGACCACTTCC
>JBGSTE010000740.1:0-2143 GCA_041736655.1 Phycisphaeraceae bacterium
GGCGGCGCGGGATCAGCGTCGCGTTCGCCAATAGGCCATGCCGGCTGATCGACCGCCAGAGCCGGTGCGGGTCCTGGCCCTGGCCATCAAAGAAAAGCTGCATGGCCGGGATGGACTCGATCACACGCTTAGCGCCAGCCAGCAGCGCGTCGATGTATTCGTCGCTGCCGCCGTCACCGCTGACCACGATGCAGGGTGATTCATCTTCGTCCCGCTCGGTGGGCTTGCCCAGGTGCACGCCCGGCGGGACGCACTGCACCGGCACCGCCCCGGCGATGGTCTGATTCATCAACTCGGTCAAAGGCCCGGTCGCGCAGGTGATCGCCACCTGCCCGGGCACCAGCCGATCCAGACAGCGCGTCGCCACCGCCATGTCCAGCCCGCTGTTGGCGCTCAAGACCGCCGGCACGCCCAGCAGGTTCGCCAAGTCCAGCGCCCCGCGCCACAGCCTGCCATCGAGCGCATGGATCAGCCCCACGCCTTCCTCGCGCAGCGGGTCGGCCAATTGTCTTATCGCTCGCCTGCTTTTCCAGCGGTACTTACTCTCAGCCCAGGACAACCTTGTTCCAAACGAGACGACCTCGCCCTCCACCCGGCCGCGCGGCAGGACCTGCACGACCCGCGTGGACTCATCGAGGAGCCCGACGACGACATGGTGCAGCGTCGCCAGTTCTTCATCCAGCCAGGCCGTGTTGGCAAGTAGTGCAACGTGCATGGTGGGGGTGAGGGGCCGGGGTTTGGGGTCTGGGGGTTGGGGTGCGTGTGATGTGATTATCGTCTATTCGCGATCCACGCAGTTGATACATGCATGACCCGTATCCGCTCCATACGATAGGCAACTTAACAGCACGCGCTCGGCCTTAGATCCTAAACCCTAAACCCCGGACCCCAACCCCCACGCCATGCAGCTCTGGACCACCAAGCAACTCCTGGCGTGGACGACCTCGGCCTTTGAGCGAAAGGGCATCGACTCCCCGCGCGTCTGTGCCGAGATGCTCTTGGCCCACGTGCTCGGCCAGCCACGCCTCAAGCTCTACATGGAGCCCGAGCGGCCCTCCAGCGAGCTCGAACGTGCCGCCTTCCGCGCGCTCGTCGAGCGGGCGATGCACGACGAGCCGGTGGACTACCTCGTGGGCTTAGCACCCTTCTTCTCGATGATGCTCAAGGTCAGCCCGGCCGTGCTGATCCCACGACCGTCAACCGAGACGCTCGTCGAGCATGTCTTGCAGCACGCACGACGCACGCCGGGCTTTACCAACCCACGCATCGCCGACATCGGCACCGGCAGCGGCGCGATCGCCGTCGCGCTGGCCAAGCAGTTCGCCAAGGCCGGCTCATCCGCCACGATCATCGCCACCGACATCCGCGAAGACGCCCTGGCGATCGCCAAAGAAAACGCACAACTCCAGGGCGTCGCCGACCGCATCGACTTTCGACAAGGCGACCTGCTCGAGCCGGTCCGTGGCGAGCGCTTCACGTACCTGATCTCCAACCCGCCCTACATCCCCGACCACGAGTGGGACGCGGTGGAGCCCAACGTCAAAGACCACGAACCGACCCACGCCCTGCGGGCTGGGCCCGACGGCCTGGACTACATCCGCCCGCTCATCGCCAGCGCCAAAAAGCACCTCACCGACCCCGGCCAACTGGTCATCGAAATCGCCGCCTGCCAACGCCAACAGGTCCTCGACCTAGCCACCGAGCACGGCCTGCGCCACCCCAGCGTGCTCGTTGACCACGAAAAACTGCCCCGCGTACTCGTGGCGGATGGATAATTCGATTCTGCGTCAGGTGGGGCGGGCTTCCAGCCCGCCGTTCAGGTGCAGCCTGAAATAAATCACCCTATTGGGCTTGGTGGCTAATGGCGGGCAAGATGCCCGCCCCACCATACATATCAAATGCGATGGCCCTCAAGAGCCTCGGCCCATGCTTTGAATTACATCCACTTACCGGTATCCTGATAGCTGTACAAGAACAGTGCCGTTCGGATCATGTCTTGCGTCTTGTTGTTCAACGAAGGAGTTTGGCATGTCAGCTCGCAGAGGCTTCACACTCATTGAACTGCTCGTGGTCATCTCGATCATTGCGCTGTTGATCGCCATCCTCCTGCCGGCCCTGGCGTCGGCGCGGGAGTCGGCGGTGC
>JBGSTE010000010.1:0-6726 GCA_041736655.1 Phycisphaeraceae bacterium
AGATAGTCCGTCACCACCGGCCGACCCAGCAGCGTTAACAGCAACACCGGGAACAGCCAGAACACCGGCAACATGCACGCAGCCGACAACGCACCGCTGCCCGGGGGCATGTTCGCCGCCTGAGGCATGACGAAGCGGGCCTGGAGCACGACCGTGAAGACCGATGCAACGATCGCATAAAATCCCCATGCCTTCAGCAGCCGAAGCGACCACACCCGATCACGCAAGAGGCCGATGGCCCCGGTGATCAGGACGATCGCCATCAGGAAGCTGGCCGCCGCCTCAATCCCGAAGAGCGTGCGATACGCCGGCTTACCCAGGGCCGACTGCGTGGCCAGCGTGACACTCCTGAGCATCTCGCCCATCTGCCCCAGGCCCGCGGTGTCGGGCACCTCCACGCCGGCGGGCCCGACAATCGCCAGTTGCAACTCGCCGAGGTTACTGAACCCCGACAGCGCCACCACCACCAGGCCAAGAATGCCAAACACCAGAATCCGCGTCGGTCGCTGCATCCACGCATCGTATCAGCACCGATCCGCCTTGACCCCCTGACCTGAGTCTCTACCATTCTGCCACCGGCAAAGAAGCCGGTCCTGAGCGCAGCGAAGGTCCGGATCGCCCCCGGAAACCCCCCAAAACTGCCCCGTAACCAGTAATTTTTCCGCAATCATCAGGCCCCACACGCCCCGCGCTTGACACCGCAGGGTCAGGCCCCGACAATCTTCCGTTCCCAATCAGGCAAACGCCTTCTTAGCTCAATTGGTAGAGCAGCTGACTCTTAATCAGCGGGTTGAAGGTTCGAGTCCTTCAGAAGGCATTGGAAAACCAAAGCCCCGCAACGTGTTGCCACGTCGCGGGGCTTCGTTTTTGATCCTTCGCCTCGTATAATCAACCACGGGGCGATGTATGCCCGCCGCCCTCCTTTGCGTCGTATGAACACGACCGCCCACCCGCCTAACTGGGGAATCCACCGATGAAAGCCTGTTCCGTGTCGTTTTTCGCTCTTTTACTGGCCGTAGCGCTGCTGTTGACCGGTGCCGCCACGGCCCAGAAGGATGAACAGCCGAACCTGGGCAAGATGGACCTGGGCAGCTACGTCACCGGGCCGGAGATCTCACTTAAGGACCTGCGCGGGCGAGTGGTCGTCGTCGAGTTCTGGGGCATCACCTGCGGGCCGTGCATCAAGGGCATCCCGCACACCACCGAGCTCGCCAAAGAGTACGGCCACGAAAAGCTGGTCATCATCGCCAACCAGTCCTGGTCCGCCTCCGACAAAGAGTGCAAGACCACCTGGGAAGAACACGCCAAGAGTCAGCACGTCGCGGTCCGCAACGGCGGGAAGCTGCCGGGCTTCACCCCCACCAGCTTTCCACACGCGGTGATCTTCGACCACACCGGCAAGTTCCTCTGGGAAGGCCACCCCGGCGGCATGGACCGCATCATCGCCGACGCGGTGAAAAATATGCCCGAAAAACCCGAAACCTCCGCAGATGACAGTGCGAAAGAAACCGACCAGGCCAAGAAACCCGAGCCAATCATCACCGCCAGCGAATTAAAATATTTCGACAAGGACGCACAGCAGATCAACGAGCAGGACCGCCCGATCACCGCGACGCTGGCCAAGCTCCGCCGGGCCGCGGAAAAGTCGGCACGTGAAGAACAGCTCGCCGAAGCCAAAGCCATCCTCGACACGCTCAGCACATGGACAGCCAAACAACTGGCCGACGCACAAGCCGACCGCACGAGCGACCCCGCGAGCGCCTATGTGATCGCGCAGAAGATGAGCGACTGGCTGGGCCGGGACGAACTGGCTACGCCGTTTAACGAGATGAAGCAGGCCTTTGAGTCCGACGCTGCGATGATGGACGCGATCCGCTCGATGTCGATGCTGCGAGAGGTTCAAGCCCTGGCCAAGTCCATCGGCCTCGACGCTGACCCCGCCGCCGCCATCGTCGACCGCGCCAACGCCAAGACCCTTCGCCTGATCGCCCGTGACCTGAACAAGATCATCAGCGCCTGGCCCGACACCGAAGCGGGCAAACAGGCCAAGGCCCTGCTCGATCAGTGGGCCTTGAAGGAGTAAGCCGATCACGCGATCATTTATCAAAGGTGGGACAGGCTTCCAGCCTGTCATGGCGCGAGCTTGATAACACCGTGATGCAAGGCCTCGCCTTGATGACATTCTGCAAGCCCATCCCACCAGAGACATTTCTTGTAACGGTTAAAGCAAATAAGGACCGCCCGATGATCCGTCCCCTGGCATTGGCTCTCGTGTACTGCCTGGCGCTGCCGGTGTGCCTGGCGGCGATGCATCCGGAAGCACAGATCGGCACAGCCGACAACGCAAACAATCAAACCCCGCCCGCGCCCGCGCCGCCGACGGATATCAAGTTCATTGATGTGCACGTCCACGCCCATGCCGTGCGCGAGGACGGGCTGGACCTCGTCGCCGACTGGATGGAGCGCAACAACATCGACCGCTGCATCGTTAGCCCGCTGGACCACAAGGGTTCACGGGCCTACACCGAAGACGAGCGTACGCAGATGCTCACAAACTTTGCGAAATACAAGGGCAAAATCGACCGCATGTGTCTGATCGAGCCGGGCGAGTTTGAGACTCTCGACGCGGCCGTGGCCGTGCTTGAACGCGAGATCAAGGACGGCGCGGTGGCGATGGGCGAGCACTACGGCAAGGACCTGATGTTCGATGATCCGAAAAACCTCCTGATCTACGAGGCCTGCGAAAAGGTCGATCTGCCGGTGATGTTTCATATCGATCAGAACAAGAACATGGTCGAGCCGGGCATGCAGCGGGTGGACAACGTGCTCAAGAAGTACCCCCAGTGCAGGCTCATCGCCCACGCCTACTGGTGGCGACAACTCAAGGACGCCGATCGACAGCTTCAGCAATACCCCAACCTCTACGCCGACCTGTCCGGCCACGTCGTCCCGCAAGTCCTCGAACGCGACCCCGATTTCGCCCGCGAGTTCTGCATCCGCAACCAGGACAAGCTCCTCTTTGGCACCGACGAGGGATGGTGGTCCTTCAAAGACAACCCGACGAAGTACAAGCACTACACCTTCTTCGAAAGCCTGAACCTGCCCGAGGAGGTGCGCTACAAGATCTATCGCGGGAATGCAGAGAAGCTGTTTGGGTGGGAGAAGGACAACCTGCCGGAAAAGCCGGCTTGCGACGAGCCTGCCGACGCCAACAAGGTAGAAGTCAACACCCGCGAAGCCCTGATTGAAGCGGTCAAGAACGCCAGGCCCGGCACGACGATCGTCCTCGCGCCCGGCAACTACCAGGGCGGGCTGCACTTCACCAACGTCCACGGCCAAGAAGGCAAGCCCATCACCATCATCGGCGACCAAGGCGATTTCTTCCCAACCATCCGCGGCGGGACCAACTGCATCCAGATCAGCAATGCTTCCTATCTCGTGCTCGAAAAACTCCAACTCCGCGAAGCGACGGGCAACAACCTGAACATCGACGACGGCGGAAACATCGACAAGCCCAGCCACCACATCACGCTGCGCGAGCTGATCGTCAAAGAGGTCAAGGGCACGGGCAACAACGACGGCATCAAGCTCTCGGGCGTCACCGATTTCACCGTTGAACGGTGCAACGTCCACAACTGGGGCAAAGGCGGCTCGGCCATCGACATGGTCGGCTGCCACCGCGGCGTCATCCGCGGCTGCAAGATCAGCCGCGACAACGATCAAGGCGCGAGCGGCATCCAATGCAAGGGCGGCACGAGCGGGATCGACATCTTCAACGGCCAGTTCATCAACGCCGGTGCTCGGCACATCAACGTCGGCGGCTCGACCGGGCGCGAATACTTCCGCCCCAAGCTAGAAGCGAAGGACAACGCCGAGGCCCGCGATATCGAGGTCGCCGGCTGCATCTTCCGCGGCTCGGGCACGCCGATCGCCTTAGTCGGCGTCGACGGTGCCAACGTCCACCACAACACGCTCTACCAGCCCAACCCCTGGGTCTTCCGCATCCTCCAGGAATCCACCGGCGAAGACTTCATCGCCTGCCGGGACGGCCAGTTCACTGACAACCTCATCGTCTTCAAGCAGGCCGACCTGCGCGCGACCATCAACATCGGCCCGAACACCCAGCCCGAGTCGTTCACATTCACCCGCAACTGGTGGTACTGCGAAGACGCCCCGGACAAGAGCACGCCAACGCTGCCAAGCAAGGAAACCGATGGCGTCTACGGCAAGGACCCAAAGACCGACATCTTCGGCATGGTCATGAACGATTCCCCGGCCTTGGGCATCGCAGGCCATCAGGCGTGGCCGGGGGAGAAGCGACAAGACGAATAAACCAAAGGATGCTAGTCAGCAGGGAATTATTTCATTAATCTATAGCGATGCCTATTCCGTTTGATCTTTGGCTGATCCATCCCGATATCGACATGTGCGAAGCTTTTCGCAGCCGTTTCGCAGGCCTGCCACGCGTGACCGTGATTCAAGCGAAGTACGAAGAACTCCAGCCGCACGATTGTTTTGTTACGGCCGCGAATTCATTTGGCATCATGAACGCGGGCATCGATGCTGCCGTGATCAACTTCCATGGCGAAGGACTTATGCGTCGCATTCAAAATCGGATTCAAGACGAATACCTCGGTGAACAGCCAATTGGCACGGCTTTTCTTGAAGCCACAGAGCATTCAGATTATCCCTACATCATCCACGCACCGACCATGCGCGTGCCAGGTTCAATCAATGGCACAGATACCGTTTATGCGTCCACCTGGGCGGCGTTGATTTGCATTTATCAAGCTAAGACGCGAGACCAGCTGCCGATTCAAACGGTCGCGTTCCCGGCGATGGGTACCGGGTTTGGAAATGTCCCATTCAGTGAAGCGGCAAGACAGATGGCCGCTGCATACAAGCACTACCTCGAACCGCCTCACCGGATGAATTGGGATATGGTCGCCGATCGGCATCGCAGGATTACTTACGACCAGAACAAAAGAATGGTGCGTTAGACGTAGCCGCTGGCCGGTTGGTTAAGACAAGTTAGTCGGTCGTTCAAGCCTGCGAGCAATCCATCGCTCCGCGGCTGCATGTCCGTCGGAGAGATAGGATGAAATTGAGGGATCATCTTGCTGCGAAGTCCATGCTGAGAAAAGCTGATTGATGCGAACCGGCATGCGCAGCCAGTCGAGAAGAACTCCCGAAGGCTCCTCGCCCCATATGCCATCTGCAAGCAAGAATGTTTCAGCAAGAGAAACGACAGGTCCTAATTCCATACCCTCTTCGATCCAATCAGACCACTGCTGGAGCAAGCGAAGGGTTAATGTCTCGTCAAGGAAAACGACGGCCTTGATGTAATCTACGCTTGTGAATCCTCCACTCTCGCTCCACGGCAACAGATAGGGTTGAAGCGTCCCGCAGGCTTTGGGAATTGAAACAGGTTGATGCAGTAACTCGAACCACCGAAACTCGACGTAGTTTTCAATCGCGGATTGTTCTTCCTTGGGCCAGGTGCGCCACTTTGCGTATGCAATCTTGCCAAACAGCGCCCATGTTTCTAAAGGATGTGCATCGCCTTCTTCGGCGAGTAGTTCCAGCATGCGCGGAAGGAAATGCCGCAGGTCGTCGGCCGTGCCCCAGGTCGTGACGGCCTTCCACGCAAACGTCTCGAACGCTTCACGCGGAAGAACACCAAGCGGCTCGGCCAGTAGCGGCGCAGGATCACAAAAGCCCGGGAAGGCTGGATCGCCTTCCATATCGGTAAAGCGATAGCGTTTGAAAACCTTGTACAGCTGCTTCACGGCCTCTGCGGTCTTTGAACTCATCGCATCACACCAACAACCCCACCGGGTTTTCCAGCAGGCTGCGCAGGGTCGTCAGGTATTCTGCAGCGCTCGCGCCGTCGATGACACGGTGGTCGCCGGAGAGGGTGCAGTTCATTTCGTGGCCGATGACGATTTTCTTTTCGCCGTAGACGTCGCGGACCACTGGCTTCTCGATCGCGGCGCCCACGGCGATGATGGCGGCGTTGGGGGGGTTGATGATCGCGGTGAACTGTGTGACGCCGAACTGCGGCATGCCGAGGTTGCTGATGGTGATCGTCGAGTCGCTCATCTGCTGGGGTGACAAACCTCGGCCGCGGGCTGCGCCGGCCAGCTCCTTCACTTCGCTGCTGATCTGGATCAGGCTCTTGTTCTGCACGTCGCGGGTGACGGCGACGACCAAGCCTCCGCCGCGCTCGGCCGGCAGGGAGATCGCGGTGCCGACGTTGACCGTGCCGTGCTGGACGATGGTGTCGCCCATCCACGAGCTGTTGATGACCGGGTGTGCCACGGCCGCGAGGGCGACGGCGCGGGTGATGAAGTCGTTGACGCTGAGCTTGATCTTCTGGGATTCGAGGCGCTGGTTGAGCGTATTGCGCATCTCCATCAGCGGGTCCATGTTGATGGCCACGGAGACCTGGAAGTGCGGGACGGTGGTCTTGGATTCGACCAGCCGTTTGGCGATGGTTTTCCGCATGCCGGGCACGGTGGTGGTCTTGGCTTCGAGGGCCACGGCGGTAACGGGCATGGCTGCGGGCGCAGCGCCGCCGGTCGCCAGCGGGCGTCGGGTCGGGCCTGATTGAGCGGCCTTGAGGATGTCGCGCTTGATGATTCGGCCGTCGGGCCCGGTGCCAGCGACGGCGGCGATGTCGATGCCGTTCTCCTCGGCGAGCTTGCGGGCCAGTGGGCTGGCCTT
>JBGSTE010000020.1:0-3176 GCA_041736655.1 Phycisphaeraceae bacterium
GGGAGGGCGAGGCACCTGCCCAGCCGGGTGTTATCTTTAAATAGCGGCTTGGCAGGAGCCTCGCCCTCCCGGGGCCTTGCCCTCTTGGTGCTTAAGCGCGTTTCATACTCTTGAACAAGCCCACGTGTTCGAACTTCTGGCCAAGCGTTTTGGTTGAATCGATGGCCATCCAGTTGTCCAAAACGTCGGCGTAGACGCTGCGGAAGTCGACGGTGTGGATGAGGTCGCCCTGCGTGAGCTTGTCCAGCGCGGGGTAGCTGCCGTGCAGGCCGGGCGTGACCGACGGCCCAAAGACGAACGAAGGGCCCGCGACGCCGTGGTCGGTGCCGCCCGAGGCGTTCTGGTTCAGCCGTCTGCCGAACTCGCTGAAGGCCAGCGAGACGACTCGGCCGTCGTTGCCGGTCAGTTTGAGTTCGTCATAAAACGCCTTCATCGCTTCGCCGAACTGCGTGAGGAGTTGCGCGTGTCGGTTGGTCTGCTGGGCGTGGGTGTCGAATCCACCGAGGGTGACGTAGTAGATCCGTGTGGGCATTTCGGCGCGGATCATCTTGGCGACCATCTGAAGCTGCAGGGAAAGCGGGCTGGTGGGGAATCGCGTGTCGGTGTTGCCAGCGACCGCCTGACGGACCTTGTCGGAAGCGACCTGGGCATCGAGCGCGGTGCGATGGACAAAGGCCAGTGGGTCGGCGGGGTCTTCGGTTTTCGGGGCCGGCGCGTTCTGGATGTTGTCGTAGGCGTGCGAGACGACTTCATGCACATCCCGGCCGGTCCAGCGGAAGAGCTCGGGGCTCTGGAACGCCACAGGCTTGACGTGCTTGCCTTGCACGGCCAGGGGCGCATCGCTGCCGATGGAGACGCAGGCCATCGACGCGGCGGCCGGCGCGTTGCCGTTTTTGTCTAGTGGATACGCGGTGTCCATCGCCCTGCCGACCCAGCCCTGCCCGCGCTGCTGTTTTTCGTCGGTCGTGGCGGTCTGCCAGATATCCATCGACTTAAAGTGCGAGCGGTTGGGGTTGGGGTAGCCCACGCCGTTGATGATCCCGGCCTGGCCCTGCTGGATCATCTCCTGCAGCGGCGCGAGCGCGGGGTTCAGGCCGATGCCTTCAACGCCCTTAAGCTTAAGCGCGTCAGCCTCAGCGATTCGCAGGAGCGGCCGGGCGCGGTGGTAGTTGTCATCGCCAAAGGGCACGACGGTGTTCAGGCCGTCGTTACCGCCGGAGAGTTGCACGACCACGAGGATGCGGCCCTCGGGTACGCCGGGCTTACTGGCGGTGTACCAGTCGGTGTCGGCAAAGGCCTCGGCGGTTGAGCCGATGAAGGCGGGCACCGTCGTGGCGACCGAGAGCATGGCCATGCCGCCGAGGAATCGCCGGCGGGTAAACGCCGCGTCAAGGAGCTTGGGCGTGTTCGTGCTCAGGGGGTGGTAGTGGTTGCACATGGTCGTGTTCCAAGGAAAGAGTTGGTTGGGCTAAGCCGCAAGCGGCCTGCTGCTTAGTACTAGCAAAGCTGATACTCCGGCATCGCGGTGATCAACAGCAGCAGGGCGATGAGCGCGTCGGCGGTGACGCCCTTGTCGCGCTCGGTCATGAACTTGACCAACGGCTCGCGTCGGTCAGCGGGCACGTGCTGGCCGAGCATGGTGTCGCACAGGTGATCGACCACCGACTTGGGCGAGCGATCGGCCAGACCGTCGACGAGCGGCATCGGGTCGTACGCCAGGTCGCTCTTGCTAAAGCCCCCGCGTGCCGAGGTGCCGGTGATCAGGTACGCGCTGGTGTTCTGCCGCAGGTACATCGTTGAGGTATTGATCCACGAGCGCCCGCCTTCCCAGCCCGCAACGCTTGGGGGCTCGAAGAGGTCCTGGCCCATCAACCGCAGTGAAAGCACCACGCCGCGGTCATCCCGCATCGGCGCGCCCGTCTCGCGCATCGTCCCCACCACGACCTGCACCGGGCTCTTGATCTTCTTGCCCACGATGCCCGCGTCGTAAAAATGCCGGCTCTTCAAGAGAGTCATCAGCACCGGCTTGATCTGGTAATTTTCCTTGCGAAGTTGGTCGGCCAGTGAGTCGACCACCTGCCGTGTCGAGCCATCCAGCAGGTCCATATCGTCGCTGACGTCGGCCACGAAGTGGCGATAGAGCTTAAGCGCGATGAACTGGGCGCAGGCCTTGTTTTGCAAGAGCAGCTTGACGAAGCTGTCGCCGTCGAAGCTGTCGGTCTTGCCGAGGATGGTCTTCTGGCCCGAGTCGTGGGCTCTGCTGTTAAAGGCGAAGTCGTTGTCATCGACGTGGTAGCCGGTGAGCGCGCGGGCACCTTGCTTGATGTCGTCTTCGGTGTAGTGGCCCTCGCCGAGGGTGAAGAGTTCCATCAATTCACGTGCGAGGTTTTCGTTGGGGCGCTGTTTGTTGTTGCGGTCGTTGTTGAGGAACATGATCATCGCCGGGTCGCGGACGATGCCGGCCGCGAGGTCGGCGAACGAGCCGTTGGCGTGCTGTCGGAGCATGTTGTTCTGCTGCTCCATGAGGTAGGCGTCTTGAATGTCGCGGTGCCGGGTGGCGAAGTGGCCGTGCCAGAGGAGCGTGAGCTGTTCCTCGGTCGGCCGGGGCGTGTTCGACATGCGTTCGATCCACCAGCGCTGCAGTTGCAGGTGCATCCGCCGGTCCTCGGCCTGGGCGGCGACGCGCATCTGCCGGAACTTGTCGGCCGCCTTCGGGTCGCCATCGCGTCGCGCCTGGAGGAAGGCCTTGCGCTCTTCCTCGCTGGGCTTGCTGATGACGTCCGGGTCCAGGTCCGCCGGCTCAAGGTCTGTGGCGATGTCGTTGTACGCCACCAGACGCTCCACCGCCTTGTCCAGCCCCAGCGCCTGCCAGGCCTTGATGTCCTGCGGGCTGCCGCCAAACCCGGCCCGGATCAGCAGGTGCCGGGCGTTGGCTGGGTTAAAGTCGCGTGCGGCAATCGGGCTCAGCGAAGGGGTGATGGGCATGTCATTCTCCAACCGATGGGCCTGTCGTAACGGGATCAACACGGGCAGAACGCGGGGTTGATGCAAGTATTGCATCGGCATTCGGACGCAGTGAGTTACCGATCCATGCCGTGGATGTTGCAGGCTTTTTCCCGGGAAGCCGGTCCTGTTTTTTTAACCCGAAGCCGGTCCTGAGCGCCAGCGAAGGTCCG
>JBGSTE010000069.1:0-8561 GCA_041736655.1 Phycisphaeraceae bacterium
GTGGACGGGGACCTGTCCGACCCCGCTGACCCCGCCACTGCCCAGCCCGCCTTTCACATCGCGAAGCTGCTTGGCGGTGATCGTTGCGATGCCGCGGGCGCCGTTGAGGATGCCGTCGGCATTAGCGTCGGTATCGCCGTCGGCCAGGCCCAGGTCCGTCAGGGCACTGGACCCGTTGGCCGAGGAGACGGTGAAGAGCGCCCCGCCCGGGCCGGCGTCAACCAACTCAATGCCTGTGCCGGCGGCGTTGACCTGTGCGGTGACAGCAGCGCCGGCGGCGGTTGCTGCGGTTGCGATCGCATCAAACACTTCACCCAGTGTCAACAGGCCGTTGAGATCAACCACGAAATTAGTGCCCGCGCCGTCGGTGATCGACAGGTCCGCGCCGCCCTTGGTACGGATGCCCTTACCATCGTTGAGGGAGCTAAGTAGTGACTCTCGGCCGACGCGGTTGATGGTTGTGCCGGTGAGCACGGCATCATCGCCGTCGCCGTCGAGCGTTGCGTTGCCTGCGATGCCCAGCGCGGTGGCGGTGGCGGTGGTGCCGACGTTGCTGATCAGGAGTGTGCCGGCCCCGCCAGAAACATCGGTGATCGTGATGCGGTCGCCGTCGATCTGCGCCAGGACGTTGGTGCCTGTCGAAGTGTTGATGCGTTCGAGCACATCGTTGACGCTGACGACCGATCGCAGATCGACAAGGGCCGTCGCGCCCGAGCGGTCGGTGATGCGTACAAAGCCGCGGTTGACCCCCGCCCCGCCGTTGAGATTCGATAGCCGTGTCTCGCTGTTCAGTCGCGACTCACCGCGGTCAAAGGTGAGCGTGCCGCCGACCGGAGCCACGGGGGTGACGCTGGCATCCTGAAAACCGCGTGAGATCGACTGCTGCGCCGCGACCAGTCGGCCGACGGTGAACTTGTACGTGCCGGGCGTCGCGCCCAGGCCCGAGCTGACACTGATCACCGTGTCGTCTGAACTGCTGGAGGTCGTGCCGGAAAACGAAGTTTCACCCGAGAGGCTGTCCGCCGCGCCCTTAAGCGCCAGCAGTCGTGCATTGATGTCTTGAAAAGCAACCTGCTGGGATTTAATAACCGTGTTGCGCTGCTGCACGAGCGTGCGCGGCCGAGCCTCGATGGCGATGAGCTGCTCGACGATATTGTTGATGTCAAGACCGCTGATGAGCCCGACACCCGTGGTGATCTGTCCCATGTCGATAGCCTCCGAATGGGCGCAATGCGCCCCGGAGATTTATCGACGACATTGTCGGGACTGCTTGAATCCGCAGTCCTCCCGCCAATCGCCGTAAGTCATTGAATAAAAATAACTAAAAGCTATTGCCGCGGGGCGTCACCTTCTGGCGTATCCTGTTTGACCGGCATCGCGCCTTCCGCAGGGGCTGACGGCGACTGCTTGCCAGCCTTGATCGCCTCGATCTTCCGCAGAATCAACCCGCTGGGCAGGGCGTAAGTCTCTACCCGGCCAGCACGGGCGATGTTCAGGCCAACCACCTGGCCCTTAAGATTGACCATCGGCCCGCCGCAGTGGTCCGGGTGCAGCTCCGCGTCGTGCTGGATCACCCGCTCAAACCCGCTTCGTCGATCACTGATCGACCCGCCCATCCGGTTCATCTTCTCGCTTCGGCTCTCGGGGTCGGGCATCAGCTCCGACAAGCGCACCGCCTTCTTCTGCAACTCCTCACCCCGCAAGACCTGCACCTGGACCACATCGCCGACCATCCGACCCTGCAGCTTCGAGATGAGCTGATCGACCGCGATCACCCGCTTATCCTCCACCTGCGTCAGCACGTCGCCGATCTGGATCCCAGCCTCGGCAGCGCCAAAGTTCTTGTCGACCACGATGACCTGAAGCCCTTTGGGATGTTCGCCAAGGATCAATCCCAGCACCAGTTGCGGCGGCTTGATCTGCCGAGCCTTGGCGCTGACGATCCCCACCGCCACCGGCGACTTCTCCTGACCCACACACGCGATCCATCGGCCCATCGCCGGCTCATCGTCCACCAGCTTCACCGCCGTCAGCCGCTGGGCCTCGATCTTTAAGAGCGCCATGTCGTTCTGCCGGTCCACTCCCACAAGCGTCGCCTCAAAACGCCGGCCGTCCGCGAGGTATGCGGTGAAGCCTTCATGCTGACCAAGCTCACTGGCCTTGCTGACGAGGTAGCCCGCTTCGTCGACAATCGTGCCCAGCGCCAGCTTCTGGCCGTCAGACTCTAACTGCACCACGCTCGCACGGACCGACTGGATCACCGGCTCAAAGACCGCACGCAGCTCCGAATCCGACACCGCGCTCGACGTGCCAAAGCCCTCACGCTGGGCCAGCACCGGCAGCGACGACAGCACCAGCACCCCCGCCAGCATCCACCTGTTGATCACGCGTTGAATCATCGTTTTCTCTTAAAATAAAAGGAAATCAAAGACCTCACTCGCCTCCCTGAGCCTTGCCGATGGTGATCGAAAGCTCCAACCGCTTGCCGTCGCGCTCGATGACCACCGGGGCCTTGTCGCCCGCTTCCATGCTGCGTACCACTTCCGCCAGGTCGCCGAAGCTGCCGATGGGCGTGCGATCAAACGCGACGATCACATCGCCCGCCTGCAAGCCCGCTTGCTCAGCCGGTGACCCGCGGTAAACCTCTCCCAACTCCGCGCCTTTGCCCACCTCAAAGCGATTCGCGCCCTGTACGCCGATATATGGCCCGCCCGGCTCAACGCCACCGCGCGCCAGCGGACGGTTCCACACTTCCCCCGCCGCCAACCGCTCCCACCCTGACGCATACATCGAAATCGGCACGTGGAAGTTCTGATAAAGCCTGTTGCTGATCCGGCTGTGGATGCCCACCACCTTGCCGTCCAGGTCAAACAGCGGCCCGCCCGAGTCCCCGCCGATGATCGTGCAGTCGGTCTGGATCACCGTCGAGCGAACGCGATAGACACGCCCGAGTCGAGTAACCATCGGCCGCTCCGGATCAAACCCGCCGGGGTGGCCCATCGCCACGACCCACGAACCTTCCTTGAGCCCTTGCATGTCACTCATCTCAACAAAGGGCCACTTGCCTTCATCGGTGATCTTGATCAGCCCCGCATCGATCGCCACGTTGATGCCCAGCGTCTTGCCGCGAACCGTTTTGCCATCGGAAAAGACCAGCGTCACCTCCCGATCCGGTTCCGCCGCGACATGACCCGCCGTCAACACGTAGCCGTCCTCGGAAATGATCACCCCGCTGCCCGAGCCGCCCCCGGCCCGGACGCAGACCGTCGCCGGCGTCGCCTTCGCAACCACCGCCGAGACCCGCTCCTCGACTTTGGCCAAATCCTCAACTGTCTTGACTTGTACTTCTTCGGCCTGGCCCGACACGACAGGCCCATCCGCCCAGGCAACCGATGGCCGGCCACCCCCGAACGACAGCAACCCTGCCACGACCATGCAGATAAAGCCGCGTGGCATACGCCAATGTACTCCCAGCCAGTCACGCATCTGTCCGGTACTCCGGGTCAAGGGTTCCACTCTTTGGGCCTGAGGCATATCAATCCTAACGTCAAACGCATCAAGACGGTTCTTGTTGCAAACGGTTCAGGTGACAAACAAATTCCAAAAAAATAGGGTGAGGTTTAACCCCGTGTGACAGCTAGTTGTCACATCCCCTTTCTACATTCGGGCCAACCCCAACCCGGAGTAGCCCCCATGAGCAGAATCCCGACGACAAATCAGTTTCCAAAACCCATGCTTGAACTCGACCGAGCCCCGTTTAGCCACCGATCAACCGAAGTACCCGTTCCGGCCGACGAGGTCGCGGTACCGGTCCAGACCCGCTCCAACCCGCCGCTGAGCCCGACCGAAAGGCGGGTCTACGACTTGCTGCTCCAACGGCAGACCGAGCGGCAGGTTGCCGAAAATCTGGGCCGATCCCCCAATACGGTTCATGTCCATGTCCGTAACATCTACCGTAAGCTTGGCGTGCGAACCCGGCAGGAACTGCTGAAACTGCCCGTGCAGTCGATCAAGGCGGTCCGGCGGAACGCCTGAAAAGAAGCTTGGGAAATGTTCGCAACTCGGGTTATGATGTTCCCACAGGCGTCGCATGCCACGGGGGTATGCTCTACGGCTGCTGCTCTCTACTCTTTGCCCCAAGAGCCCTTCCATGCCCAACCATGCCGTGATCATCCGGACCCTCTTACTACTGGCGCTTTCCGTTCTGACTGTCCCGACCGGCGCTGACCCGGTCAAGACGCTCGAAGAGGCCGGCCTGATCCGCATCGGGATGGACTACATCATCGAAGTGGAAAATGAGATCATTCAGGCCCAGCGCGACATCAAGGCAGCGCAGAAGGACCTCAAGTCGGCCGAGGACGACTTCCGCGATGCCGAACGAAAGATCGACCAGGCCCAGGCCTATATCGCCGCGCTGCAGCGCGAGATGGATGAGCTCAAAAGCAAAGCCCGCCGCGCCGACGACCAGCGTGAGTACGACCGCTATGTGACCGCGTACGAAAACAAGGTCAAGGAGATCGAGCAGGCCCAGGAAGAGCGCAAGAAGTTCGAGCAGGACCAGCAGGCCAAGGTCGACGACGCCCGCGCCAAGTACATCGAGACGATGTACACCCTCTCCGAGAAGGCCGACGTCGTCATCAAGACCTACACCGACCTCGCAGCCAACGAAGCGGTCAAGCAGGCGATTACAACCCTCGCCGAGCAGGACAAAAAGCCCTACAAGCTCGGCCCGACCAAGCGATTCGAACTCATTCAGAAAGAACTAGCCAAGGCCTCGGCCGAGTACCAGCGCGGGGCGGTGGACCTGCGCAAGGAAGGCAACGTCCTGATGATCGACGTGCGGATCAACGGTAAGCCCATCCGCTCGATGATCCTCGACACCGGCGCCAGCTCGGTCAGCCTGCCCTACCTGTTCGCCAAGGACCTGGGCATTGTGCCGACGGAAAACGACCCGATCGTCCAGCTCCAGATGGCCGACGGCAAGCTCGTCGACGCATGGGAAGTGTCCCTCGAAAGCGTGCAGGTCGGCGAGTTCATCGTCAAGAACGTCAAGGCCTTCGTCCTGCCCGAATCCCTGCACGCGGCGCCCGCGCTGCTGGGCAACTCCTTCCTGGCCAACTTCACCTTCGAAGTGGACCCCGAACGCGGCAAGCTGATCCTCAGCCGGCTGAAAGACAAAGAGTGAGCACGTCCACCATTTGTTCAGCCTTAAACGCAAAAGCCCCGCAAAACACGCGGGGCTTTATCATTTGCCAGTTATACGCTCACTTCCAAAGCGCTTATTTGGCGAGCGTGTTCTCGTTGACGATCACACCCCAACGGAAGGACTCGTAGGCTCGCTCGATCAGGCGGGTATTGCCGAAGTAGCCGCCACCGCCGCCGAAGTTGTCGATATCGTTGTTCAGATCAAGAAAGTATTCACCACTTCCATCGAGCCGAGCGAAGTTGTAGCCGTCCTCGTGGGCATCGGCGATCCCGCGTTCGGGGTCGCTGAAGGCGTCGGCAAGGAGCACCATGTCGGGCGGATTCCTTTCCATATTCAGGATGTGATTGAAGCTGCCGCCCGGCGCCGGCGCACTGACGCCGGACTTGTAGTTCTTGCCTGCAAAGGTCTCGCGGTAGTGGTAACTCATGCCCATGATGGCGATTTCTGCCGGTCGTTCATTCTCATAAAACCAGCCGGATTGGCTTGGGATTGTCGGCATAATGCCACCGGGCCTAAGCCAGGGGTGTTTCTGTGTCACCGACGGGCAGTAGAGGATCTCGGGGGTATCGGAATAGCCCTCGTTGACCAGCACGCCGGGGCGACGGTAGAAGCCAAATCGTTTGTGTTCCGCTGAGATGACACCGTTCTTAAGTTTCCAACTCCCGCGCGGGTTATCGCGCCAGATGGCATAGACACCGGTACCCATGCCATCGTCCGAGCCTGGCACCGAGTCACCATCGTTGTCTGCGGCGAAGGCCGTATTGGCGGTGGCCATCTGCTTGAGGCTGGCAAGGCACGTGACCTTCATCGCCGACTCGCGAGCCGAGGCCAATGCAGGGAGCAGGATGGCAATCAACAGCGCGATGATTGAGATGACCACGAGCAGTTCTATGAGTGTGAAAGCACAGCGGCGGGTATAGCACAGCATCTGCGTCTCCTTCAAAGACCATGATTGATGACAGGTTGCTCTGACGAACTGGGTAATTGTACCCACGTCAACCTCGGCGTCCAATAACTACAGACGCCGCTCAAGACACAGCCTGATAATATGAAGTGCATCAGCTTGTATGGTTGCCAAGCACCTTAGCCAACCGGCACAAAGCGGTCGGCGTTGGTCATACCGCCGCCAAGCCGTCGGCCGGTGCGTTGCAGCGGGCGGGTGGTGATGGCGCTGCTCACGGTGCCGACCATCGGTTTAGGGCCGATCTTGGCCGACAGGCGTACCGTGGCCCCGCGCTGGGCGAGGACCGAGCGGGCGCTCAACTGGCCGGTGGTGATCGAGCCGGGCTGAAGCTCAGCCCGGCCGTAGACAATAACTTTGCCGTCGACCCGGCCGGCGTTGTCCAGTTCACCACAGATGAGTCGGCCGACCATCTCGCCCTGCTGGCCCAGGTGGACGGTGCCCATGGTTGAGACATCGCCCTGCACCTTGGAGTTCAGGTGCAGATCTTCAAACGCTAGCGGCCGAGTACACCGCGGACAGCGGATGGACATCGCCTTCTGGGAGATGTCAAAGCCGGCCGAGCAGTGCGGACAGCGGACAGTCCGCACGGCCTTGGGCTTGGGCCCTTTGGGATGAAACGCGGCAAGCGCCGGGCGCAGTGGCATCGCGGGTGGCCCTCCAGTGCGGGGCCTAGGATCAGCGCAGGCCGGTCATCGGACGACGGGTCTGGAGCACCTTGGCGCGACGGCGCTGGAGCACAGCATTGACCGAGTTGGCGTTGGTCATGATGCTCTGCTGGACGCGCTGGGGCTGCTGAACCTGTGGCTCTTCGATCTCTTCTTCATCGCTCTGCGAGGAGAGGATCGACGAGGTGAAGGTCGGCTGCACGGGCTGCTGCTCTTCTTCTTCGTACTGCTCATCCATCTGAGCGAAGGCTTCGCCGGCGGCCTGGATGGCCTTGGGGCCGACGCACACATCGCCTTGGAAGACAGCGCCTTCGATGACGTTCAAGTGGCTGGTATAGAGCTGGCCGAGCAGTTGAGCACCGGGGAGCAACTCGCAGCCATGTTCGGCGACGACGTCGGCCTCGGCCTTGCCGGCCATCCGCAGCGTGCCGGCAATGATCGTGCCGTTGATCTGCGAGGACTCGGTCAGCTCGAGCATGCCTGTCACCCGCAGCGTGCCGGTGAACTGGCCCATGATGACCGCGTCGTTGTCGAGCGTCAGTTCGCCCGAGATCTTGCAGTCAGGTCCAAGAACGGTCTTATTTCGAGTCACTTCGGCCATGTTGTTGCTCCATTACGGCTTCAGAATGCGGCGGAGGTCCATGCCGGCCTGCGATCGGCCGATGCCGGTATTGGATCGGTTGACCCGCGATTTTCATCCACAAACCGAGGCGACTTCCACCCTTGCGTGATGCGGGGGCTTTTCTCGGACGTTTACCCCCCTCACCACCCCCACCCGGCGCGGTATGCTCGGTGAACCATGCCCAGCAACGACCCCGTACGCATCCTCCGACAGCACTTGCAGACCGATGCGCTACTGGGCGTCACCGCCGTGCCCGTGCACCCGGCGATGCAACAAACGCAGCCTTCAGCCTCCGTCAAGCCCGTCGTCTTGGCAAAGCCCGCACCTTCGCCGACAGCCGACGCCGCGGGGTCACGAGCCGATACTGCCGGATCTCGAGCCGACAAACCTTTCACCCTCAGCCCGCCACCAGCCAGGCCGACCCAGCGTGACACCGCCCCACCGTTGCCGCCGTTACATCCGGCTTTCATCAAGCTGCTGACCGACCTGTCGACCGCCGAGAAGCAGGCGAAACTCGAGCAGCTCGCCGCCGAGTTTGAGCGCGATGCACAAGTGCAGGCCACGCGACCGCCGGGCACCAAACTCGTCTTTGGCGAAGGCGATGTCGATGCGAAGCTGATGTTTATCGGCGAAGGCCCGGGCGAGACCGAGGACCAGCAGGGTCGGCCGTTCGTCGGTGCTGCCGGGGAACTCCTGGACAAGATGATCACCGCGATGGGCTTGAGCCGGGCAGAGGTTTATATCGCCAACGTGGTGAAGTACCGCCCACCGGGCAACCGCACGCCGACAACCGAGGAAGCCGCTGTCCAAGGCCCGTACCTGGCCCGACAAGTCGCCATCATCCACCCCCGGGCGATCGTCGCCCTCGGCGGGACCGCAGCGAAATTTGCGTTGCAAAGCGACACCGGCATCACCCGCCTGCGCGGGCAGTGGGCCAGCTTCACCCACACCGACCCGATGCTGCCGGTCATGCCCACGTTTCACCCCGCTTACCTGCTGCGTTCGTACACGACGGACAACCGCAAGAAGGTGTGGGCGGATTTGTTGTTGGCTAAAGAGCGATTGGCAGATTGACGTAGCACTTCCAACAACTTCATTTTGATT
>JBGSTE010000093.1:0-4624 GCA_041736655.1 Phycisphaeraceae bacterium
CACTGGTTTGACCCTCAATCCTAGTCCGCAATCCCAACTCCTATGTCAGACCACGCACACCACGACGATCACGGGCACGACCACCCGCACTACCTCGCCCACCACTTCGACACTCCCGACCAGCAGTTCGAGGCTGGCAAACTGGGCATGTGGCTGTTCTTGGTCACGGAAGTTCTGATGTTCGGCGGGCTGTTCTGTGCCTACGCGCTCTACCGCGCGAATCACCCAGACATCTTCGCCTACGCGCACGGCTTCCTGGACTGGAAGCTCGGGGGGATCAACACGGCGATCCTGCTCGCGTCCTCGTTCACGATGGCGCTGGCCGTCCGCGCGTCGCAACTGGGCCAGCAGAAGGCGCTGGTGCTGCTCCTGTGCCTGACCCTCGGCGGGGGGTTCGGGTTCCTTATCATCAAGTACTTTGAGTACACCTCCAAGTTCAGCCACAGCCTCTGGCCGGGCAAGTGGAACCTGTACTACCCCACGGCAGAAGTGACCGACGGCAAAAGCAACCTTCTGCAGATGGTCACCGAAGAAGAGACGAAGACCATCAGCCGATCGATGCAGATCAAGGAGATCGCGCTCGTGGAGTTCGAGACGCTGGCCCTCAAGCACCACTACCTGCCCTATCCCCCGCAGGCTGCGTACGACCTGTACGACAAGCACGAGGTCTTTGCCGAGCTTGCGAAACACGACGAAAAAAAGGGCACCAAGGAACACGAACACGCGATGCACCTCTTTGCCCAGCACGGCGTCGCGCAGGCGATCGCATGGGTCGAGGAGCACGGCGGCCACGGCGGCGCAAAACACGAAGACGACAAGGGCCACAGCGAGCCGGTGCCCGCCACCGCACCCGCTTTTGTCGCGGACCCGGCGATTGATGTCGATGCCTTGGCGTCGGTGGTCCCGGTCTCCAACGCGCTGGCGGGCGTGTCGAACATCAAGCCCCCGTCGGCCGGCGTCACGGGCTTGGTAGATTCGCAGGCCAGCAAGATCGCACCGGCAGACGCCCACGCCAGCCACGCCGCACACAGCGAACTACCCCTGGGTCTGCCGGACCTCTCGCACATCAAGTACTACGTCCCTTATGAGCTACAGCCCAAGGGCGTTCAGGACCGCATCCACCTGTTCTTCCAGATTTACTTCTGCGCGACCGGCCTGCACGCCCTGCACGTGATCATCGGCATGGGCGCGATCACCTGGGTCCTGGGCAAGGCACTCCGCGGAGCCTTCAGCCCGGCCTACAACGTCCCGGTCGATATCGTCGGCCTGTACTGGCACATCGTCGACCTCATCTGGATCTTCCTCTTCCCGCTGCTGTACCTGATCCACTGAGTATTTAGAAGTCAGAAGTCAGAAGTAAGAAGTCAGAATGAAGATAGAAGCCGGTCCTGAGCGCAGCGAAGGTCCGGATCGAACAAGAGAAACCCCAATGTCCCAAGCCACCACCGAACACACCCACGCCCACGATGACCACGAACACCACGTCGTCGGCTGGAAGCTCCTCACCGTTGTCTTCCTTATCCTGATGGTGCTCACCGTGCTCACCGTCGCGGCGATCAACGTCGACCTGGGCCCGCTGAACCTCATCGTCGCCTTGGGTATCGCGCTGGTCAAGGCCCTGCTGGTCGTGCTCATCTTCATGCACATCTGGTGGGACCGCGGGTTCCACGGCCTGCTCATCGCCGCGTCGCTTGGCTTTGTGGCGCTGTTCATCGGCTTCACACTGCTCGATACCTGGCAGTACGAGCCAAGGATCACCGCCAAGGACGCCGCCGAAGTTGATAAAGCCACCAACGCCACGGCCCCAACCTACACGCCGCCGCCGGCGCTGATGGATAAAGACCCGCATTGATTCGGGGAGTCGGGAGTAGGCAGTAGGGAGTCGTGAAAACAAAATGCAAATTAAACGCCGAGCGATTGTCCGGCGTTTTTCTTTTGCCTTGCCGACTCCCGACTCCCGACTCCCAAATCACTTCCATCACCACGGCGACTCGAACGCTCCCGGATAATGTCGTACCTCTGCGGCGCGATCCGCATGCAGGGTCACGCCCACGATATCGAAGCGGACAGGTCGGCCGGTGAGTTTGTGCTGGGCGATGAGCCTGGCCGCGAGTGTTGCAATCTTGTGCTGCTTGTGTTTGCCCACGCGCAGTTCGGGCGGGATGTTGGAGTGGCGGTCGGCCTGAGCCGTCTTGACCTCGATGAACACGATTGTTCGGCCATCGGGCGCGAGCATGAGCAGGTCAATCTCACCCAGTCGGTTTCGCAGGTTGCGGGCAATCAGCTTGTAGCTCAGGGATCGCAGGTATTTCTCGGCGATGCGCTCGCCTTGTTGGCCGGGTGAAAGTGGGGTCAATCCAAACACTCGGCGCAGAAGGGAAGGCAGCATCATCACGCCTTATCGATCGTACCGTGCGTAGGCGATTTCAAGGAGTTTCTGGCTCATTTCCGCCGCGTCGGTGTAGCTGCCGCGTTGCAGGAGGTCCATGCGGAAACGCAGAGAGTGTTTCTCGAACTGAAGGCCCCTGAGTTTGTCCTCGATATTCAGTTGGGCCTCGCTCAGCGGGACCGTCACGCCCGGCTCGAAGTCAATCAGTTCAACAAAATACTGGTGTTCGCCGGCGACGATCGGCCCGGCGTGTCCGCCTTTTTTCAGCTCGATCAGCGCATCGTTGACGGGCTTGATGCCGTAGACGCTGTCACCGGCCAGCAGCTCGCCGTTGTTGAAGAGCCCTGCGCCGGCGGGGTTGTAGAGGTTCAGCGCTGCGTCGGCTGCGATGTCCTTGAACGCCTCGCTGCGGTCAAGCCGTTGGGTGACCGCTTGGGCATCGGCCAAGTCCTTGACCTTGATGATGCGGAAAGATCGGCGGTTAGGCAGTTGATACTCGGCCTTGTGATCTTCGTAATACCGCTCGATGTCGCGCTGGTTCACGACGATCTTGGGCAGCACCTTCGAGCGGATGTACAGCCCGATGGACAGTTCCTCGCGGAACGCAGCGAGGTGCTCTTCCAGTTCCCGCCCGCGCTCTTCTCGGAAGCGGGCCTTGGTCACGGCCAGTGAGCCTTCGCCAAAGAAGCGGATCAGCTCGTCGCGTTCCTGCTGAACGCGCATGTCGATGCCACGCCCCTGGATGTCGGTGAGGTTTCGCTCCGCCTCGCCGAGGATGAGCTTGTTGATGATCACGCCACGCAGGCGTTCCTGGATGACGGGCGCGGCCTGCTGGAGGAAGGCTTCGCCATCAAAGCGCTGGCCGAAGGACTCGAGCTGCGCGACGACGTTGATGTCGAAGATCTGGTCGGCGTAGACGGCCTCGCCGTTGATGTGCCCGACCATGGCGTTGACGGCCAGGGCGTCATTCTGCTGCTCACGGTCGCGGGTCGGCTCGCTTGTCTGCGTCGGCTCGGCGACATCGGTGGCGACGAGGGTGGTGGGTGCCTCGTCTTGAGCATCGGCCTGTTGCGGCGGGCCGACGAAGTCCTCGGGTTTGATGGCGGGCGGCTTGGAATCATCCGCAGCGAACCACGACGAGCCGCAGCCGGGGATCTGCGCCAGCACGATGACGGCGGACGCGAGGAGCAGGGCGTTGCGTGGGGGGTAGAGGTTTGTCATGATCGCAGGCCGAGGGGGGAATAGCGATGCTGCTCAGGTGGTTAGCCGCGTGCGGGGCAGGACGCACAATCCTTCGATAACAACTATCAACACACACAAGCTCGTTCATTGCCGCAGGGGTTAGGACGCAATCGGTTCGGCTTTGGCGAAGATGCGTTCAGGCGCTTGGGCGAAGTACTTGAACAATGCGGGGCAGAGCCAGCCATCATGTTCGGTACCCGCTAAGCGATACCAGTATCCTTCGATCTCTTCATGCCGACGGACCAGTTCGATCTGTGAACCCGGAAAAGGTCGGTCAGCAAACAGCAGTCGAAATCTATCGCATTTGCCGATAGTCTCAGTGAGCAGCGTATCAATCATTTCAGGAATGCCCGCGACAAAAGGCTCGCGATCCAACTCGACAGCAGGGTCGTCGAAAACCCAGGTGCCGTTATAGCGGTACGGGGCGATGATTTGAATCGTATTGGCCATCGGTGCAACCTAATTATTGATCTTATCGGCCTATGCGCCACATTGCGAACAACATTAGGCAGTTGGATGCTGCGGAATCAAGGCTTTCACGCGGTGGCGACGGGGGCGGTGCCGACGTGTTCGAGTTTGCGGGCTCGCTGGGCGGTTTCGACGTTGCCTTCGGGTTCGTGGAGTTCTTCGCCTTCGCGGACGAGTCGTGCGGAGTTGAAGATGACGATGATGGAGCTGATGCCGTGGCCCACGGCGGCGATCCAGGGCGCCATCCAGCCGGCCAGGAGCAGGGCGAGCATGAAGAGGATGTAGATCATGGTCCCCGCGAGGTTCTGCCGGATGACGGTGACGGTCTTGCGGGACAGGCCGACCATGAAGGGGATGCGGTTGAGGTTGTTGTTCATCAGGGCGATGGAGGCGGAGTTGATGGCGACGTCCGAGCCAGCCGCGCCCATGGCCAGCGAGACGTTGCCCGCGGCCAGAGCCGGCCCGTCGTTGACGCCGTCGCCGACGACCGCGACGGTGTGTCCCTCGGCCTTGAGCTGCTCAACC
>JBGSTE010000263.1:0-7676 GCA_041736655.1 Phycisphaeraceae bacterium
GGCGCTTGGCCTGGGCATTGAGCACCTCGGTGCGCTCGTTGACCCGCTGCTCCAACGCATCGCGGGCCTCCCGCAGTTCGTCTTGCGCTTGACGGCGCTGGGTGACATCCGCCGCCGCGCCGATCCACTCGCGGGTATTGCCCTGCTCGTCCTTGAGAGGCACCGTGCGCGTCAGGGACCACACCGTCTTGCCTTCGTCTGACACGACGCGGTGTTCGAGCTCGAACATCTGTCCGCCGCGGCAAGCCTCCGCCAGCGCCCGGTTGACCGCTTCACGGTCCTCCGGGTGCACATACTGTTGGACCCACTCATCGAGCCGGACCTCGGACCGATCGCTCGCGTCTTCCTGATCCATCAGCCACATCCGCTTACAGTCCCCGCTGAGTCGGAAGACGATGTACGTGCTGGCGCTGACAAAGGCGCGGAACCGCTCCTCGCTCTGGCGTCTGGCCTGACCGGCCAGCAGACCTTCGGTGACATCGTGCATCGAAGCGACCGCGCCGATGATCCGGCCCTGCGAATCGCGAAGCGGCGCAGCGTTGGAAAGGTAAAACCGCTTCTCGTCGCTATGCAAGCGCTTATTCTGGACCAGCTTGTTGCGCGTCACCTCGCCCTGACGCAGCGCCCGCATGAGCGGCAATTGATCCGGCGTCACCCGCTCGCCGGTCTTGGGGAACCAGCACACCAGTTGTTCCACGTCCCACCAGTCAACGACATCCGCCGGCACGCCCCACAGCTCCCGGCTCGCGGGGTTGTCGCGCGTGAGCTTGCCCTGTGCGTCGACGATGACCACGCCCGTTGGCAGCGTCTGCAGCACCGTCGCGAGCATTGCACGCTTGTGCTCAAGGTCTTCCACCGCCTGCTTACCATCGGTGATGTCGATTCCCTCTTCTGACTTGCTACTGAGTTCACGCATAACGGTGCACGCCGTTGGGGGATCGCTGCGCCCATCCAACATGACGCATCGTTTCGGGTTCACTCAAAACCCGGGCAATCACGCACTAAACGCCACGCCGCCGGGCAAGAGCCAAGAACTCGATTTTTTAAGCAGAATCCAACGCCAACGTGCATCGCTCAGGTGCTGGACATCAGCAGGGCAACGATGGCTGGACGTACATGTCGCGGGTGTTGCCTTACGCCAACCGCGAGCCCGGGCTCGGACTTGTCAAGGCAAATGCCCATGGGCTAGGGCAGTTGCATCACGTGCACGGTCACGCGATCCATCTGGTCCACGCCGTTGGCTGTCGTGAGTCGGCCGGCCACGTCGAAGCTCCCTGGCTCGTCGAAGGTGATCTGCGCGACGCTGCCGTTCTTCTTCTCGGTCAGGTCGCCGCCGGTGGTCGACCAGACGACCTTCGGCTGTTCGCCGATGACATTCGAGGTCCGGGCCCAGACCGTGACCGACTCGCCGACGTATACCCTGTCGTGGCTCGAGTTGAGCGTGAAGCTGACCTCATCCGAAGCCGTGAACGGGTTGTTTTTACAGGCTATCAGCGACAGCAACATCACAGCCATCGTGACCGAAGCGACCCATGGATATGTCGCAAAACCAGACGTTCGGTGGGAGGTTTTCAAGGCAGGATTCCTTTCAGGGGCTTTGAGTTGACCGTTGCAGACACGCGACACCTTGTGTGTCAAGAAATGAATTCGTCGCTTTGGCCACGCGGCCAGGCCTGCTGCTTCAAACAACAGTAGCTCACGCCGCGAGAGATCGGAATCAGGGCACAACTACGCCCATCATCGGGAACCACCCGACGCTCGCGCCATGCCCGCGGCCGGCGCGGCAACTCTTTGCGATCCCATCGTTTGCACCCGCGCGTGAATGGACTTGCGCTTGGCGAGAACCCACCCCGAATCGCTCTACGGATATCCCCGATCCTCTCACGCTGTTGTTGACGGATAGATCGCATGGACGTGCTGTGCGATAATCAGTGCATGTCCTGAGGAGTAACGCATCAACTGGCCGGTGACACTTAAGCATGCACAGCATCGCGGCAAGGGATGAACTGCCAATGAAGTTAGGCCACGAGATCAAGTGAAAGGAGAGATCACATGAAACCTTACACCATCCGCTCATTGATCACGAGCACCATCCTGTCAACATCGTTGGCTGCCGCAACCAATTACATCCCCCTGCCCGTCACGACCACCGCGATGCTCTTGACAGAGGTTGGTGCCCCCGCCGCTGTCCATGTGCTTCTTGTAGAAAAGGACAAACCGCAAGCGCGGCTATCCGTAGACGTTTTACGAGCCGAGCACAGCCCGCAGACACACGCGGCGAGGGACGACGCCGCGTCAATTAAACGCGCCAGTGAACATGAGCAGGCGTCCGCGATCAGCCATAGAGACACCGATGTGACGGACGATACCCCTGCTGACAAACCCGCCCGGATCGCGGGCCTCCACGCGGGCGATGCGTCCGAACTTGCAGAATAGTCCCGCATTTGATTTGAACGCTTCGTCGCACTCGAAGCAGGCCTGCGCTGGCCGATCATCGCACTCCGTCGGATAGCGCAGTCGAGGCTGGCGAAGCTCAAACAGACGGCCGCCCGGATAAAATCCTGGGCGGCCGTCTCATTTTGTTGCGACGAAGAACGAGGACAGACCCAGGGACAGTCGCCAGCATTGCTGTCCGCATGGACGTTAAATACGAATTGCTGATGAAGACTCCCCCATTGCAAGATCATCGCCTGCAAGGCCTGTGTGAAAGGCACGGTAGCGATCGGAGAGCATCAAGTGACCCGGGCGGGACTTGAACCCGCACTGGATGGATTTTAAATCCACTGCCTCTGCCGATTGGGCTACCGGGTCGTGGGTGGGTTGGCTTGGGAGAGCAGAGGTTGTAGCGGTCGGCGGTGCGGTTATCGCCGGTAGCCGCCGGAGCGGTACTGCTGTCGGCGTTCGTTCTTGCCGTCCAGGAGTTTCTGGGCCGCTTCGGTCAGCGCGATGAGTCGGCTGCGGTGTGCGGTGAGCTGTTCGATTTTCTGCTGGTCCGGCTCGGCCATGCCCGAAAGGTTGGCGATCTTCACTTCCAGCCGCTGGGCTTCGGTCTTCATCGTCAGGATGTGGGCACCGAGTTTTTCGGTGTTCATCCGGGCGATCTTCGTCAGCGCAGGCGAAGGCTCGCCGAGGAACATCGGGTCGGCGGGTTTGCGGCCTCGGGACGGGCGTGAGGGTCGTGTTGGGCGGGGCATCTTCAGCTTCCTTAACTACAGCGCGTGCAGACACAGTATAGGGTACCAACGAGGGGCTTGAGCGTAAACTGCTATCGATCGAAGACTTGCCCGGATCAAAGAATGCTGACAGCCTGCCACCGATGGCGTTGGCGATGTAACATGGTGTACGCAAATCAGTCCTGATTGCTGAGCACGATCGATTTTTCTTCACCTGACGGAGCAAGGCCCGATGCCCGCAACCCCCTTTCGCCTGTTCAACCTGCTGTCCGCCCTGCTTCTGCTGGTGATCGCCGTCAACCCTGCACTGTCGCAAAACGCCTCGGCGGCGTGGGTCACGTACCCCGGTGGCGAGGGGCCGGGCAAGGGCAAGCACATCGTGCTCGTCAGCGGCGACGAGGAGTACCGCTCGGAGGAAGCGCTGCCGCAGCTTGGCATGATCCTCTCCAAGCATCACGGGTTTAAGTGCACGGTGCTCTTTGCGATCGACCCGGCGACGGGCATCATTGACCCCAACAACCGCCACAACATCCCGGGCCTGGAAGCGCTCAAGGATGCGGACCTGATGATCGTGGCCCTGCGCTTCCGCGACCTGCCCGATGAGCAGATGAAGCACATCGACGACTACCTCAAGGCCGGCAAGCCCGTCATCGGCATGCGGACCTCGACGCACGCGTTCAACATCCCCGAGGGCAAGACCTACAGCCACTACTCCAACAGCTACAACGGCGACAAGAAGGAGTGGCAGGATGGCTTTGGCCGACTGGTGCTGGGTGAAAAGTGGATCAGCCACCACGGCGCCCACAAGAAACAAGGCACCAACGGCCTGGTCGTCAAGGAACGCAAGGACCACCCCATCCTCAGCGGCATCAAGGACGGCGACGTCTGGGGCGACACCGATGTCTACGGCGTACGCCTGCCGCTGCCGGGCGACAGCGACCCGCTCGTACTCGGACAAGTCGTCGAAGGACTCGAGCCCGGCGGCGCGGTGGTCGAAGGCGAGAAGAACAATCCGATGATGCCCGTCGCGTGGACCAAGTCTTATCAACTGCCCGACGGCGGCAAGCAGGGCAAGGCCTTCACGACGACGATGGGCAGCTCGACGGACCTCAAGTACGAAGGCACCCGGCGGATGCTGGTCAACGCGGCCTACCACCTGCTCGGGCTGGACGTACCCGCGGGCGGAGCCAAAGTCGATCTCGTGGGCACCTTCAAGCCGACGATGTACGCCTTCCAACGCGGCACCTACTGGCCGGACAAGGCCATGAAACCCGCTGATTTTGCACTCGAACAGTAAGTTCAGAGCCTCGCGACCTCATGCTGCAACAACCCGGCCTGCCGTTTACACTGGATCGAAAGCCGGCTTATTGAGCGACTGAAGCAATTCGCATAGATTGACACGGCAGCAGACAACAACGATCAGACACACGATCAATCCCCTCGACTCAAACCTCGATTGAGGCACCCGAACGATGAAACACACCACCGCCCTGCTGGCTCTCTTCATGTTCCTTCTCACCCTGCCGGCCCGCGCGGCGCTGGAGCTTGGCGAAGGCCAGAGCATCATCGTCGTCGGCAACACGTTTGCCGAGCGGATGGCGATCAGCGGCTACTTCGACGCGATGGTCCACGCCGCCAACCCGGGCAAGAAGATCGTCATCCGCCACGTGCCCAACTCGGCGGACGAGGTCGACAACATGCCGCGCGAAGTGAACGTGCCGACCGCCGAGTTCTACATGGAGCGGCACAAGGCGGACGTGATCGTCATGTGCTTTGGCATGAGCGAGTCGTTCAACGGCATGGGCGGGCTGGACAAGTTCAAAGGCGGCCTCACCAAGCTCATCGACAACTACCAGGGCAAAAAATACAACGGCCAGTCGGCCCCGAAGCTGGTGCTGGTCTCGCCCATTGCGCACGAAGACCTGGGTGCCCCGCTGCCGACCGGCGACGCGGTCACGCAGCGTAACGCGGTGCTCAAGGCCTATGTCGGCGTGATGAAGGAAGTCGCGGCGGGCAAGGGCGTGACGTTTATCGATCTCTTCACCGCGACGCCCAAGGCGGCCGGTGCGTTGACGAACAACGGCATCGCGCCTAATGAATTGGGCTGTTTCGTCTATGCCGGCGAGATGGCCAAGCAACTGGGCTGGTGGGACGGCAAGACCGCGGCCGGCGGTGACGACAAGGCCGCGGCGCTGCGTCAGGTCGCTTACGACAAGCACTACCACTTCCGCCACCGCTACCGCGCAACCAATACCGAGTATGTCTGGGGCCGACGGCACAAGCCCTTTGGCGTCGTGAACTTCCCGCCGGAACTGGATCAGCTTGACAAGATGGTCACGGCCCGCGAAGCGGCGCTGTGGTCGATGGATAAGCCCACGGTGGGCCAGTTGTTTGCCAAAGCCCCGTCGGGCAAGGCGATCTGGGAGACCACGCCGACGACCTACAACTACCCGGAAGACCAGTGGACGCCGACGCCGATTGAAATCCCAAACATCGACCGCGCGGTGGGTGACGCATCGCAGATCAAGACACCGGAGGAGTACCTCAAGACCTTCCAGGTCGCTGACGGCTACCAGGTCAATCTGTTTGCTTCCGAGCGTGAGTTCCCCGAGCTGGCCAACCCGCTGGCGATCACGTTCGACTTCAAGGGCCGGCTGTGGGTGCTCTGCTCGCCGACCTACCCGCACCTGTTGCCCGGCGCGGTGCCCGACTGCAAGCTGCTGATCCTTGAGGACACCGACGGCGACGGCAAGGCGGACAAGCGCACCGTCTTCGCCCGGCACATGAATATCCCCACCGGTTTCGTTGTCGATGCCAAGGGTGTCGCGTACGTCGGCCAGGCACCGGACCTGTGGAAACTCACCGACACCGATGGCGACGACGTCGCCGACCGCAAGGAAATCGTCTACTCGGGCTTTGGCATGCCCGACTCGCACCACACGATCAGCGCCTTTGTGTGGGACCCCAACGGCGGGATCCTCATGCTCGAGGGCGTCTTCACCAAGACCAACGTCGAAACGCCCTACGGGACGCAGCGCACCGTCGACGCGGCGATCTGGCGCTTTGACCCGCGGACCAACAAGCTCATCGCCATCGGCCACACCGGCCACCCTAACCCGTGGGGGCAGACCTTTGATGCCTATGGCCAGAGCATCCTGATGGATACCTCGGGCGCGGCCCAGTACAATTTCTCGTCGCTGATCGCGCCGTATGTTTTCCCGGAAAAGCCCGCCAAAGGTAAGCCGGTGGTTCAGCGCGGCCGACCCACCGCGGGTTGCGAGATCATCTACAGCCGGCACTTCCCCGATGATGTGCAGGGCACGTATGTGCACAGCCAGTGCATCGGTTTCCTGGGCACCAACTGGGACCGGCTCATCCCCGGCGGCACGGACAACTCCGGCTACACCTCCACGCCGATGCCCCAGCCGATCCTCTCGAGCACCGAGGGCAACTACCGCCCGGTGTGCTCGGAGCTGGGCCCGGACGGCGCGCTCTACATCGCCGACTGGGTCAACCCGCTGATTGGCCACATGCAGTTCAACCTGCGTGACCCCCGCCGTGACCACACCCACGGGCGCATCTACCGCGTGTCGCACAAGGAGCGGCCGCTGGTCAAGACGCCCGACCTGACCAAGCTCGACATGGCCGGCCTCTTTGAGCAGCTCAAAGTGGTCGAGCAGAACACGCGCGACCGCGCCCGCCGGCTCTTGCAGAACATGGACGCCGACACAGTCAGCAAGGCGGCGTCGGCCTGGCTGATGGCCCAGAACCCGCGCGAGCCTGAGTACGACCGGCTGGCGCTCGAAGTGCTGTGGGTTCAGCAAGGCGTCGGCAAGATCGACATGAAGGTGGTCGATGAAGTGATGCGGGCCCGC
Organism: Phycisphaeraceae bacterium; assembly: GCA_041736655.1. GTDB lineage: Bacteria > Planctomycetota > Phycisphaerae > Phycisphaerales > Phycisphaeraceae > JAHQVV01. Next base: position 7,049 of record JBGSTE010000263.1, read on the forward strand.
GAGCCGCAGGCCCGGGCCGGCGGTGTACGCGTGCTGCGATACGCGCTGCAGTACGGCGAGATGAAGTCGGCCGACGCCGTGCCGTCGATCGCGCAGGCGGTCAACGACCGCGACATGCGTGTCCGCCTCGAAGCGGTGATGGCCTGTGCGTACCTGGACACGCCGCAGGCGGTGGACTTGGCCAACCAGGTCACCAACCAGCCGATGGACGACACCGTCCGCAATGCCCACAAGCAGGCGATCAAGTACCTGGCGTCCAAGGGGATCGTCGGTGGACAGGCCAACCTCGGCCGCGAGTACCAGCGTGGACAGGACAACCCGCAGGAGTTGATCGAACTGGCACAGAAGGACATGAGCGCGGACCAGGCCCAGGCCGTGCTCGCGCTTTCGAATATGCCACTGGAACTTCGTCGCTTAGCGCTTGCGAAGCTCGCGCCCGAGCCGACCGACCGCGGCAAGGCCTTGCTGCTGACGGCGAAAGTCCCGCAGTTTGATCCGGCCGATACCGCGAAGGCGATCACGCCGCTGCTGCTGGAGTTGCCCAGTGAGGCCCTGGCGCCGATCGCTGCCGAGCTTGATCAGCTTCTTGAAAGTACCGAGCCGGCGCTGCGCAGCGCGGCGATGGCGT
>JBGSTE010000173.1:0-3701 GCA_041736655.1 Phycisphaeraceae bacterium
ACCGAGCGATTTGGCCCGGTCCACATGTCCATCGAGTACGACCCCTCGTCGCTGCGTGGGACGGCGGGCCTCTTGAGCGATATCGCTCGAACGTACAACGATCACGACCGGTTGCTGGTGGCCAGTGCCGGGCAGATTCTCTTTGAGCCCCTGGTCCGCATCGCGCTGGACCTGCACCACGCCGGCGGCGACTTCACGCTGGGCACGGACCCCAAGGGCGTGCCCAGCGGGCTGATGCTCTTCCGCTGCGGGTCGATGCGCGGGGTCAGCCCCGTGGGCTTCTGCGACCTGAACGAACAGGCGCTGCCGGAGATGTCGCAGACCCATGCGGTTCGCGTAGCGCGCTTCGCTTCGCCGGTGGCGATGTCGGTGCGGACGCTGCAGGGCTATGTCGGCGCGCTGCGTGCGTATCACCACCGCGCCTCTGGTCGATGCAGCGACGAGCAGCCGTTTGAAGAGCAGTGGCGTCCGACCTTCGGCATCATCGAGCCCGGCGCCTCGGTTGGGCGAAACGTGGTGGTGCACGATTCGATCGTGCTCGACGGGGCCCGGATCGAGAGCGGGGCGGTGCTGGTGCGCAGTGTCGTCTGCCCCGGGGCCGTCATCCCCAGCTACACGCACGTCGTCGATCAGGTCGTCCCCGGCCCGGCCAGCGCGGTCATCTGAATCACAGGCCGACCATGAAACGCAATCTGATGGCCATCAAGATGCTTGCCCGCAACGGCTGGCGATTCAGCGACGGGGCTCGTCTGCTGCTGGCCTTCACGGTGGTCATGATCGCGACTTGGCCGGCGTGGCGCGATATGGCCTGGGCCGCGATCATCAACGACTACGCCCGGCCGATCGTCCTGGTCATCCCCATTGTCGCCTGGCTCATCTGGGTCAGGCGGGCACGCTTCCGCTTTGTTCGGCCCGGGGGCAACGGCATCGGCTGGGTCATCCTATTCGCCGGCGCACAGTTCTACTACATGAGCCTTCCCCTTTTTCATCTGCGCTCTGGCTGGCACCTGGGCGCGGTGCTCATGCTTGCGGGCACGATCATCATCTGCACAGGCAGGTCCGTCATCAAACAGTTCATGCCCGCCTGGCTGATCCTCCCGCTGCTGGTGCCCGTGCCCTATACCGTCGCCGCGCTGATTGCCAGCCCCATCCAGCATTTCGAAGCCAACGCCATCGCCGCGCTCTACGGGCTCTTTGACATTGACGTTGACCTGCTCATCCACATAGCGCCGGGCGCCAGCCGACTGGTCGTCGGCAGCACCTCGCTTCCGCTGGACACCGCCTGCAAGGGGTTGTCTACCGTGCTCTCGCTGATGCTCATCAGCTACGGCTTTGTCTTCAGCTCGCCGATGCGGCCGATGGTCCGTGCGATCCTGCTGTTGATCAGCCCGGTGATCGCGCTCATGTGCAGCGCGCTGGCGCTGGGTGGAACGCTCTGGCTCTATGACGGCCGATCAGGGCTGATGACCGCGGACCTGGACCTGATCCGTGTGTTTTCCGAGTGGGCGACACTGCTGCTGGCGTTTCTCCTGATCGCGGGGGCTTTGCGTTTGCTGGTCTGGGCATCGGTACCGGTACACCCGTACCACCTGGCCTCGTCGTCTCGTTGATGGCGGCGATGGGCCGATAACGCGGTCTAAAACCCATCTCTCACGTCGGACAGTGCGTTAATCACCGCTCCCGGCGAACCGATGAACGTACAGGGCGTATGTTATGCGCTTGGCCCAACGAGGCGATCAGCCCCGCATCGCGGCCACAGTTCAGGGATTTTCCTTGATGCGGGTACAATCATGATCTGGCAAGAACGCCCGGACCGGGCACGAGGCGAGAGGCAGACCCCGATGAGCGACGATCTGTACAGCGGCAACGAACCCTACGGCCAAAGCGAACAGCTCGAGTCGTCCCAGCGTCGCATGGCGCTCATGGGCTTACTCCGTGGTCGCTGGCACTGGGCCGCGCTCCTGGCTGTTCTTTTGGCTACCGCAGGCGGGTACGTCGGCTACAACAGCCAGAAGGACATCTACCAGGCCCGCACCTACATCGAGTTCAAGCCCGACTACAGCGACGTCCCCGTTGCGATCGCCGACCTCTCGCTCTACGAGCCTTACGTCACCTTCGTCAATGGTGAGCGTCGACGATTCAAGTCTCGCGAGAACGTTGAGAAAGCCATGGCCCAGCCCGAGTGGCAGGAGCACCTGGCTAATCGCCCGGACGACCTGCCGGAGATCACCATTTCCAGCTTCGCCGGCGCGATATCCATGGACCAGCCCGCGGAAAAGAACGAAACGATCTTCACCGTATCGTTCGAAGACGAGGACGCCAACACCGCCCGCGCCGCGATCAACTCTTTGCTCCTGGCCTATCGCCAGATGCAGCAGCAGGCGCAGACCACCAGCTACGGTGAAAATATCCGCATGCTCACCGATCGTGTTCGCGAGTCCGAACGCGAGCGGGCCGCAATCGAAGCCCAGATCAAACAGGTCATCCCCGATGAAGATGTCGAGAACCTGAAGACGCGACGCAGCTTCCTGCAGGGCCTGAAGACCAATCTCGAGTTTGAACTCAACGACATCGACCTGACTCTCAAGCCCTTCATGAGCCTCCAGGACACCGGCGATCAGACCACGGTGCGCGACATGTTGATGCGCGACCCGCAGTACAAGAGTCTGCTGGATCAGAAGAAGGGCATCGAGGAAACGCTCGTTCAGATGACCGAGATCTACGGCTGGGGCCCATCCAACCGCAATGTCCAGCAGGTCCAGCGACAGTTGGGGCTTGTCGATCGCAAGATCGCGGAGTTCGAGGCCGCCTGGCTTGAGAGCGATACGCAGCAGGCCGAGGCGAAGCTGCCCCCGCAGATCCAGGAGCTGATGGCCCGTAAACAGGTCATGCTCGAAAAGGTCGAAGAGCTGGACACGCAGATCGCCGATCTGACCAACAAGCTCACCGCTGTCTCTGAGATGGTGCGAAACTCCTCGGACCTTGGTGCACGCATCCTCAGCGACAAGGACAAGATCAGCAAGTTCAAGGATACCGTTGGATTTGTGCAGGCCGAGGAAATCTCGCGCGTCATCATCGGCCCGCCGGCCGTGACCCCCGCGGAGCCCTACAACGCGGGCAAACGCACGCAGCTCGCAGGCGTCGGCGCCATCGGCGGCTTCTTCATGGGCTTTGGCCTGGTCATGTGCGTCGGCCTCCTGGACCGCCGAATGCGACACGTCGAAGATACCGCCAGCCTGCAGGACACCAACGTCCTGGGCATCCTCCCGACACTGCCCGCAGACCTCAAGGAACCCGAAGACGCCGAGACCGCAGCACACTGCGTCCACCACATCCGCACGCTCCTGCAGATCGGCGGGTCCAACCGGGTCTTCTCCGTCACCAGCCCCTCCGCCGGATCGGGCAAGAGCTCGCTGGCCACCGCGCTGGGCATGTCCTTTGCCGCTACGGGCGCTCGGACGCTTGTCATCGACTGCGACCTGGTCGGTGCCGGCCTGACGCGCCGCATGGGAACCGTCGTCCACGAGCCGCTTGAAACGGTTGTCCGACGCCACAGCATGCTCGACGACGCCTCGCTCGCCAGCGCGGTGACCCAGTCCACCGCCACCGGACGCGCGCTGGACGCGGTTCTCCTGGACAGCGGCCTGATGGATCGCGAACAGCTCGACGCCGCCATCCGCCTGCAGCGCGACACGGCCCTG